>JAWVZH010000005.1:0-48825 GCA_033722295.1 Saprospiraceae bacterium | reverse complement strand
CGCATCGACAAGATCACACGTGCCGATCGCTTCGAGACGTATGTCAACAGCATTACACACGTTTTCGATCCGCACACAGACTTTTACAATCCCAAGGAGAAGGAAGATTTTGATATCAACATGTCGGGAAGACTTGAAGGTATAGGTGCCAGGCTCCAGACCGATGGAGATCTCACCAAAGTCGTTGACATCATTCCGGGCGGTCCTGCCTGGAAACAAAAAGACCTTGAAGTAGGCGACAAGATCTCGGCGGTAAGACAGGGTGATTCAGAGGAGATAGAGGATATCACAGGAATGCGCATCGATGAGGTCGTCAAACGCATCAGAGGCAAGAAGGGCACCTTTGTGACACTGACCGTGCTCAAGAAAGACGGCACACAGGAAGATATTACCATCGAAAGGGATGAAGTGATCATAGATGAAGGATTTGCAAAGTCCATGCTTCTGGAGCATGAGTCTATAGAAGATCCAGTAGGCTATATCTATCTCCCAAGGTTTTACAGCAACTTCAACAGCAAGGACGGACCAAAGGCAAGTGATGATGTGAAAAAGGAGCTGGAGAAATTAAAAGCTGAGAATGTGGGAGGTATTATCCTTGATATTAGAAATAACGGAGGTGGCGCTCTCCATGAAGTGGTTGATATGGCGGGACTTTTCGTTGAAGAAGGTCCGATTGTCCAGGTAAAAAGCAGAAAGGGACAACCTTACATCCACCGCGACAAGGATGTTTCGGTAACCTACGATGGTCCACTTGTAGTTATGGTTAACTCAAATAGCGCTTCAGCCTCTGAAATCCTGGCAGCCGCCCTTCAGGATTACGAAAGGGCAGTGATCGTGGGAAGTTCCTCAACGTTTGGAAAGGGAACAGTACAGCGATTCTATGATCTCGATCGCGCGGTCAAAGGCGCTTCAGACATGAAGCCGTTGGGTCAGGTCAAGATCACCACGCAGAAATATTACCGGATAGATGGCGGTTCGGTGCAACTGAAAGGCGTAGTTCCTGATGTCGTTTTACCGGATAATTATATGTATATAAAAACGGGTGAGAAGGATTATGATTACGCCATGGAGTGGACTCAGATCACGCCGATCGATCATGCCCAGAATGTCTTCAAGGTGGATAATGTCGAAACTCTTAGGGCTAAGAGTGAGGAACGTGTGGCGGGCAATCCGGTTTTCAGTAAGGTGGAAGAAAACGCAGCGCGTATCAAGACGCTCAGGGAAGGAACTTCATATCCAATGGAGCTCGATACCTACCGGACCTACATTAAGGAAAGAAAGGCTGAGGCCGAAAAATATGAAGACCTTTACGTTCCGCTTGAATCCATTACCCTGAGTAATCTGGAAGTGGATATGGATTATATCAATACTGATTCCAGTCGCATAGCGCGTAACGACAGATGGAAGGAGAATCTGCAGAAAGATTTTTATCTGGAAGAGGCTCTGATGGTATTGAGCGACCTTCAAAGCGAGATCAAACCGTAAATAAGCTCTAATTATTGATAATATTGTGCCGGGAAGTCTTTCTTTCCGGCATTTTTATTTCACGGCGATAGGCATATGAATTTTCTTACCATTGAAAATGCGACCAAAAGTTACGGAGAGAAGATCCTCTTCGATGACATCGATCTGTATATCAACAAGGGAGATAAGGTGGCCCTGGTAGCGAAGAATGGAACAGGAAAAACTACCTTGCTCAAGGTGATCGCCGGTGAGACCTCGCTGGAAGGAGAACATGCCCTTATAAGATTGCATAAGGATGTCAAAACAGGCTATCTGCCGCAGGACCCGCATATGCCGGACACACAATCTGTTTTAGAGTACTTATTAAGTTCACAACATCCAAAGGTGCGCACTTTACAAGCATATACGGAAGCACTGAAATCAGGTGATGATGAGGCCATTCAGAAGGCGGTCGTTATGATGGATCAGAAAAAGGCCTGGGATGCCGACATCAGGCTAAAAGAGATCAGTGGCAGATTGGGAATACATGATATGGACAAATTACTGTCAGAACTCTCTGGCGGACAGGCCAAGCGATTGGCCCTGGCACGGTTGATATTTGAGGACCCGGAGTTTTTGATCCTGGATGAGCCCACCAACCACCTGGATCTGGAGATGATAGAATGGCTGGAATCCTATCTCTCCACACAGAATCGAACGCTTTTTATGGTCACTCACGACAGGTATTTTCTGGACCGGGTCTGCAACCAGATCGTTGAACTTGAAGGAGGAAAACTGCATAAATATGCCGGCAATTATTCCGATTACCTCGAGAAAAGATCGATACGTCTGGACATAGAGCAGACGGTTCATGACAAGAATAAAAAGCTGCTCAAAAAAGAATTGGATTGGGTCAGACGCATGCCTCAGGCCCGGACCACCAAATCCAAAGCACGAACGGACAAGTTCTATGAGCTCAAGGAAGAGGTCTATGGTAAAAGGATCGAGGATGAGCTACATATCGATATCGACAGCGCCCGGCTGGGAAGCAAGATCGTCGAACTGCATAACATCTCGAAGTCCTTCGATCAACAGATCATATTTGAGAATTTCGATTACAAGTTCAAAAAAAGCGAACGCCTAGGCATTATCGGCAAGAACGGATCGGGAAAGACGACCCTGCTGAAGATAATTACGGGGCAACTTAGACCTGACACCGGAAAGGTCGTCATCGGTGATACGGTTGTTTTCGGTCATTATACTCAGGAGGGCATAACTGTTGACGAGGATCAGAGGGTGATCGATGTCATTCGCAACATTGCGGAGTATCTGCCCCTGAAAAAGGGGAAGAAACTCTCCGCGGAACAACTCCTGGAAAGATTTATGTTTCCGAGGCCGCAACAACTCATGAGGGTGTCAAAGTTGAGTGGGGGTGAAAAAAGGCGTCTTTATCTCTTGACTGTCCTTATGGCCAATCCCAATTTTCTTATCCTGGATGAGCCCACCAATGATCTGGACATTCTGACCCTTAATGTTCTCGAATCATATCTCATGGATTTTCCGGGTTGCGTGATCATCGTTTCCCACGACCGCTATTTCATGGACAAGTTGGTCGACCACCTTTTTGTACTCGAGGGTAATGGTGCGATCTGGGATTTTCCAGGCACTTATACTGAATTCAGAAGGGAGGTAGGAACAGCAGCATTGAGAAGTACGCCATCAGGTGATAACATTGCCACTACGAAATCCGAGAATTCATCGGAACGCGAGAAGAAGAAAGCTGCATTGACTTACTTTGAGAAAAAAGAACTGAAGGAGATCGACGAGGCCTTGCCCAGGCTGGAAGCCCGGAAGAAGGAGATCATGGCCCTTTTCAACGAATCGCAACTGTCGCCCCAAGAAAGTCAGGAACTTTCCGAAGAGCTGGGAAAAGTTCAGGAACAACTGGAATCATCAGAATCGAGGTGGCTAGAACTGATGGAAAAGAAGGAGGGGAATTGATAGACCCCGCGTACTTCCTCAAAGGCGTGAAATAGCGCAGAATCCCCCTATATTTATCGCAGAATGAAGAATAGCTGGCTGACAACAGAGAGGTTTTTATTGGCCTTTATCATCGGGATGAATCTCTTCCGTCTGTCCTTCGTGCCTATAATGGGATTGATGCCGCAGGGGGCCTATTACTTTGTATACAGCGAGCACATCGACTGGTCCTATTATGACCATCCGCCAATGGTAGCTTACTTGTTGGCATTGTTTAGCGGGATCTTCGGTAAGGCAGCCTGGGTTGTCAAGTTGATGTCATGGTCTATGGCTTTAGGATCCCAGCTATTGTTCTACAAACTGGCGCGACTCTTTATGGAGCGGAAGGCAGCTTTGCTTGCATTGGCTATTTATACATCCACCATCATGCTAAGTGTGTTGTCGCTGGTCGTCACACCAGATGTGCCGTTGATCTTCTTCTGGACACTGAGTCTGCTGGTTTTGTATCGCGCTGTTTTTCTGGATAAAAAATGGGCATGGATCGTCGGAGGAGTATGTATGGGACTGGCATTTGACAGCAAGTATACGGCGGTATTCCTGCCTGCCTGTCTTGGTGTATTCCTGCTTCTCTCTTCCCGACACAGATACCGTCTTCTGACCATCTGGCCGTGGCTGGCCGGTATCGTGATGATCATCACCATGTTGCCCGTCATTTACTGGAACATCGTACATGATTTCGCCTCCTTCGGATTTCAGGGAGCGAACAGGGTAGAGATCATTGCCGAGGAAGGGTGGAAGCCAACTCACATTCTCGGTTCGATAGCCAACCAAAGCGTGGTGCTGATCCCGGTCCTTTTCATCACCTTTATTACCAAATTGCCCATGGAGCTGTACAGACGATTCAGATCCATAATGGCTGATGATAAAACACTTTTTGTCCTTTCCTTTTTCATCCCGGTTTTTGGGGCTTTCATGGGATTGAGCTTTATCTACTGGGTCAAGCTCAACTGGATCATGCCGGCGTATGTTATGGGGTGTATTTATGCCGTCAGATTACTGACGGGGCCATGGCTCAAATGGCAATTCATCCTGTCGGTCGTTTTACACCTTGCGTTGGGTATCCAGGTGTGGTTTTATCCGGTTCCCATTAAGTCGGATGACACCTGGTATGGCTGGGAGCGGTTGGCCGAAGAAGTCGAAGACATTTCCGAGGATCATAACGCCTTTATTTTTGCAGGAGACCATTACAAGACCACAGCTCAACTGGCCTTTTATATAGATGAAAAGATCTATGCGCATAATGTCATCGGTCGCCATGCGGTCCAGTATGATATCATCGATACGAGTTTCACCCACCTGATCGGAGAGGACGCCATTTTCGTGGACTCTGATCCGACCATGCGCTCTGTTCCGGGCCAAACCCGCTATCCGGAGGAACTCGATGAACATTTCACAGAAGTGACGGAACTGGATCTGATAAAAATCAGGAAAGGAGAGAGAGTTGTGAGAGTTTTCAGAGTCTTCCTTTGCGAAGGATACATGGGCTTGTTACCAGAGGATAAGCGGGAGTTGTATTAGGGCATTAGCGCGTTGGCGTATTGGCGTATTGGCGTTCTGGCGTGTCGGCGTATTAGCACATTGGCGCATCAGCATTTTGGCGTGCTGGAATTAAAGGGGTGACTTTTTCGAATACGGGATGCGATTATTATCGTCCGTGCATTCCTGTGTACGAACTCTCCCTTGGTCCCTCTCTTGGCAAGAGAGGGAAGGAATTGCCCTCGACACTTGTGTCGGAGCAAGGAAGGGTGAGGTTTATTACAGGTATATTTCATAACTTAAAGGACATGAGACATCCACTACTTCTCTGCATCATAATTTTGATACCCCTGACATGTATTACTTCTCAAAATGGATTGAATCCAATAGAAAGAAATAAAGACTATTACTACGAATCAGTGATGTTCATAGACGGTGAAAAAGTTTTTTTCACGAATGATGGCCTCAACTCTGGGATTCGTGATTTCTGGATAGATGTCATAAACATGAATGATGAAAGGGTTACGATATTAAATCCCAAAGCAATCAGTGAATGGGCGATGCCTTTCTATTATAAGCGCGAAGCAGAGAATAGTATCCTGACCGGATGGCTTTGTCCTAAAGGTGATTCATTTTCAATTGTCATGACACGATATCATCCGTTATCTGAGAAACATGACATTCTTCAGGAAGTGACTCGATCGGGTGTTTTCGGGGATGCAGCCTCAACAAAACCCAGCAGCCTCCAAAACTCGGAAGTAGTCTTGTTCAATATTAGAAATAATGGAGGAGGTCCATCCGATATAATGATGTTGGTCGAAATAGATCAATTGGGTACTATGAAAATTCTTGCCTTGGAAAGACGGCTTCCCAATGAACCCAATACCGGAATTATAAGTACTGTACATGTTATGGATATGAAGGCTTTAAATGATAGCACTTTTCTTATACGAGGATTTCTTGATGTTGGTATTGGAGTTGTAAATCGTAATTTGGATATACTTAGTATCAAGGGAGGTGTCTTTGACGATGTAAAGACGGGAGAAAGACTCGGTTCGGCGAGTTTTGGTTTTGGTATGGAGATCATGGACGATGAAATTTGGGCCTTTGGCCTCTTTCCCAACAGAGGTTTTAATCTGACAGAGCCGAATCTTTGCGTATATCATCTTGAAGGAGACTCGGTTATACTTGATACGCTTATCCTTTATGATCAACCTGAAATGGCATATGGAATTTCCGGTACTTCCGTCAAGCTCGGAGAACAGGATGCCATCATTTGTACAAATCCATATTATGGCGGGGTAAGTTGGAAGACATCTTTTCAGTCAGAAATATTTTTGCAGAGAATCATTAACCGAGAAGAGGTATGGTATACTAAATATACGAGCAAATACTATATACAAGTTACAGATATGATATTATCGGACAGCTGTGAGATTACGGTAGTAGGACGTGTGTATGATTATTTCAGCAATGGCTATTTGCAAGGATTTTATGCGACTTTTGATTGCAACGGGAATATCCTTACCTCCAATGTATCGCTGCATGAAGAAGAGATCATTAATCTATATCCCAATCCCGCTTCAGATCAGATCAATGTAAAAACAGACTACACTGGTCAGATTAACTACCGACTGAGCTCTATAGATGGCCGTTGTGCAAGAGAAGGTGAATTACATAACAATAGTGTTGATGTCAGTCAAATAGAAGAAGGCGTGTATATACTCAATATTCTGACTGAGAGTGGTGCGCACAGTGAGAAGGTTGTGATCAGTAGGTAGGTGTATTGGCGTGTCGGCTTTTTAGCGCATTGGCGTATTAGCGCATTGGCGTACTGGAAGTAAAAAGGTGACCTTACCTAATACCGAATACTAACTCACGAGTCCTAGGGCAATTGTATAAAAGTCGTCCGTAATGTGCAGATGGGTTGACTTGATAATTAAACATCGAATGGGTGTTTCCCCTGATGTGTGGGAGTTATTAATTCTTTACATTCGATTTTGAGGATGTTGAATTATTAGATCACTTCTTCTTTTCTCATTGAGAAATCCCTCGTCTGAATTAGATTGATGACATAACTGGCAGTCATAGCCACTATATCCTCTATGCCATCAATGCTTACCCCAATTGAATATGGGTAAGGACAGGTTAGATGTCAATTTCGGACGAGGGAACCCTGGCATCTCTCCTGTTCTCACCTTTCATTTTGGCTTATTACCGATATGCCAAATGGCTGTCCTCGTCCTTCCGTGGAACGGTATAATTAATAAATTATAAATTATGAAAAAGCTAATTTATTTTCTCATTTCTTCATTAATTATTTGTGTTTATTTACAGAGTTGCGACAAGGCCCCTTTACCTGATTATCATGCTGGTGTAGACAGGCCAAATACATTACGTGAAGATCCTAACTATGAAGACTACGAAGATTCTTTAAATATTTTTCACGTGACGAATGTGGACTTGGTCGACAGCCCAGAAATAGAGTCAGTTTGGTTTGACCATGATGACGGATACATCGATGGAGCAGAATGGGCAAGGATCAAAGACACAATCTCCGATATGGTAGGCTCCGGATCACCTCAAATTATCGATATAGATGTTGAGGATGATTCAATATATATCTATACAGATGACTCTGGAGCACCCGACCCATTCCCAGATGATGTCAAACCTGATGGAGGTTACCTCCCTGGTGTTGGGATTATTTCAGGTTCCTATTGTAACAACACGAGTGATGTCGGTGGCGGAGGATTGGGTCGCACAGTAAGAGGTTTTTTCTCAGGAAAATCTCCACATTCATCAACAGATAGATATTCGGACATCCGCAATCTTTATATTTATGGTAATTGCTCAAATGTAACCTACACTCTAGCATCTGGATCAATTAACAGATATGATAGCGATATTTGGCATGACAAAACAAGCTGTGTATCACATCTTAGCTGTTTGGATATACCAGATTTGGAGGCCTACGTCGATGCCATCGAGTCTATTGAATCAAATGAACTGCCAAATGGATATAGAATAATAGCTATCCATAAAGCTGAAAAAAGCACATCAAATGAGCATTGGTATATACGGTACAAGTTTGGAACAGCTGTGGCAGATTGATATGATTTATAGTATATTACGAGTAGGGGTGCCCCTACTCGTAATTTTTTTAATAATTACATGCATGAAACGAATACTACTAATAGGACTTGTTTATGTCACTGGTCTGATTTCCTTATTCTCTCAGAAAGGTTTCAATCCTGTTGAGAGAAGTGAGGACTTTTACTATGAATCCGCCATGCTGAGAGGGTCCGAAAAGGTAATGTTTGTCAGTGGCTATCGCGAGTTTGATTATTCAATAGATGTATTGAAGAAAAATGGTGACTTATTTACAATCGAGAATCCAGGATCAATTAGCGAACGGGCACAACCCTTCTACTACAAACGGGAGTCTGCTGATTCCATTCTCACCGGATGGATATGTCCCAAAGGTGATTCTTTTTCTCTTATCATGACCCGGTTTCACCCATTATCAAATCAACATGAAATTCTCCAGCAAGAATTAATGTCCGGAGTATTTACATATGCATTAACCACAAAAATTAGACATCACAATAATAGTGATATCATTTTTTTGACAATCACTGAAAAAGATGGGCCTACAGACCAAATGGCGCTTCTACAAGTTAATAATGGAGGTGAGATTTTTATTTTAGGTTCTGCTATATGGGGAGTTGATCCATCACGGGCTACAGCACTTCTATTTGGAGAAGTCGTTGATATAAATGTATTGAACGACAGTACTTTCATAATACGAGGTTTCCTAGACGTTGGCATTGGAATTATTAACTGTGACTTAGAAATACTCAATTATAGAGGCGGTAGATTTATTGATAAAGGTACTGGCAATACCTATTTTACTGAAAGCTTTGGGTTTGGAATGGAACTTATGAAGGATGAAATATGGACATTCGGACTCACGGCCAATTTTGTCTTTAATCGATCTGACCCTAATCTTGGAGTCTATCACTTAGAGAAGGATTCTGTTATTATGGACTCCATTTACTTTTACAGAAATCCTGAGGGTACTAGCAGAGAAATAGGCAAATCTGTAAAGTTAGGAGAACAGGATGCCATGATTTGTACCAGGCCATACATCGGAGGAGCCAGTTGGAAGACATATGCTCCCTCCGAAATGTATTTCAAGAGAATCACAGATAAAAAGGAAATTTGGCACAGAAAGTATTCAAGTGAATATTTAGTTAGACCTACTGATATGATCTTGACTGACAGTTGCGAAGTTATGGTCGTGGGCAGTATTTTCGACTACTTCAACAGTGGTTTCCTTCAAGGCTTCTATGCCACTTTCGATTGTGACGGCAACCTGCTTACAACCAATGTGGAATTGCGCAAGGAAGAAGTAGTGAGCATATATCCCAATCCCGCTTCGGATCAAATTACTATAAAAACAGACTTCACTGGTCAGATTAACTATCGACTGAGCTCTATGGATGGCCGTTGTGCAACAGAAGGTAAATTACATAACAATAGTGTTGATGTCAGTCAATTGGAAGAAGGCGTATATATCTTCACCATTTTGACTGAGAGTGGTGCGCATAGTGAGAAGGTTGTGATCAGTAGGTAGGTGTATTGGCATGTCGGCTTTCTGGCATGTTGGCGTGCTGGCATTCTAAAGTAGGAACTCTGCCTCGGTCCCTCTCTTGCCATGAGAAGGAAGGAATTGTCCTAGACACTTGGGTCGGTGCAAGGCAGGGTGAGTTGGTGTAGAGGTGATCTGGCGGTCAGGTGTAGGGTGACAGGAAGCCTGCTGAGCCGTACCGTTGGGACTCAATTATGGAATGTTGCTTGTTCTTTAGCTCTGAGTCGTCCCTCCGGGACTATGGTGCTAAAGCGGTTGTCAGGGTATCAGGTGTACTTAGGGCGTCGGGCTATAACTGCCCCTGGCTTTTACTACAACTTCTTGAGTTGATCCTCCAGTTCATACTCGTCACCCGGAGCATATCCGGAATGAGTATAGACTATATTGCCGGACTTGTCGAGCAGATAGGTCTGTGGAATGGTCTGAAACCCCATCATCTGCATGGATTGCTTATTCATATCGGAGAGAATGGTGTATTCCCATCCTTTTTGAGCAACAAGAGGCTTGACCTTGGCCAGCTGACGTGCATCATCAACGGTGATAGCCAGAAGTTCTACACCATAATCCTCAACCCAATCCGGATAGATATCATTGATGGCATCCAGTTCCTTTTTACAAGGTGTACACCAGGTCGCCCAGAATGAGATAATGGTGGGCTTGTCATTCTCGGCATAATCCAACAGCCTCACGGTCTCGCCATTGAGGGTTTTGACATTGATATCAGGTATGGCTTGTGCTGAAACGATAACGGAAAAAGTCATCAAAAAAGCAAGTGTATATAAGAACTTCATTTTAATCTGGATTTCTTGAAATAGTTATAGATGCTCTAATATGACGCCAAAATGTACAAAAGTATCTCTTCCAGCCCCCTGATTAACGAAAAATTAACTGATATCGGTGTATTGTCGGACGACAGATGTCTGTCTGCTTCCATGGTACCAACCTTACGTGATTATATAGCGACATCGTATATTAGCGCTTACAGCGCGACATGGATTGTTAAAATCAAACCCATTCACATTGAACTCACGTCTATTTTTCAGCCTGACAATGGTGTTAATGTTGTTCATGTCTGGCTATGCCCAGGACAATGGCCGTTTCTCAGGTGGCTTTGAAGGTAATACCAACTTTTTCATCAGGGATGAAAAGATCGGTGCGGCGAATATCCCCCAGTATGACCATCAATTGATCGGCGCGGAAAGCTGGTTGTCACTCAATTACAGCAACTGGGGTTTTGATGTGGGCATGAGATTTGACTTGTTCAACAACTCCAACCTTCGTGACCCTAATGGGTCGTATTCTGATCAGGGAATCGGCAGATGGTACATTAAAAAGTCGGTTGGCGACTTGAAGATCTCTGGTGGATATTTGTATGACCAGATCGGCTCTGGCATCATCTTCCGGGCATTTGAAGAGAGGCCGCTTCTCATAGACAACGCATTGTTCGGTGTCAGACTGGACTATCAATTGTCCGACAACTGGTCGGCCAAGGCGTTTACGGGCAAACAGAAGTTTTTGTTTGACCGGTTTCCGGCCACGATCAAAGGTGCTTCACTCGACGGGTTCCTCAGTTTTGGAGATCCGGAAAAGGGACAAAAAGTATGGTCGATCTCACCTGGTTTTGGTGTAGTGAACAGGACCTTGTCCGATGAGCAGATGGCCGATATGGTAAACATCGTCAAGACTTATCTGGATGAAGACCGTTTCAAGCCTGTCTATAACGTCTACATGGCGTCGGTGTATAATACGCTTTCCGCCGGACCGATCACCTGGTATATCGAAGGAGCCTACAAGACGGACGATCAGTTCTATAATCCATTCGCCATACGACAGACTTTGTCCGGTGGGGAAAGCCTGGGTAAATACGTTCGCGAAGATGGTTTTGTAGGCTATACAAGTCTGAGTTATGCTGCCAGAGGATTCGGTGCGACTTTGGAATATAAGCGGACTGAAAATTTTGATGTTCGCGCAGAGCCACAACAAACGCAGAACCGGGGTCTGATAAGCTATATCCCGCCAATGAATCGGCTGAATACGTACAGATTGACAGCCAGGTACAGCCCTGCCACTCAATTTATAGGAGAAGAAGCTTTCCAGATCGATCTTCGATACTCACCCAACCGGAAGTGGAGTTTCCTGGCCAATTTTTCAAATATTACCAATCTGGAAGGAGAACAATTATACCGTGAGGTATATACGGAGATCATGTACAAGATGAAAAGAAAATGGCAGCTCAAGGGAGGCCTTCAGCTTCAGACCTACAATCAGGAGATCTATGAGACCAAGCCGGAAGTTCCGCTCGTTGAAACAGTGACACCCTACGCTGAATTTCTGTACAAGTTTACCAGGCGCAAATCCCTGCGGATAGAAGCACAGTATATGAATACGGATGAGGACTTTGGAAGTTGGGTTTTTGGACTGGCGGAATTTGCAATAGCGCCACACTGGTTGATTTCCATGAGTGGCATGTACAATCTTGCCCCGGCGGAAAGGCAGAATACGGAAACCGGAGACATCGAGACACCGGATCCCATACTTTATCCGACATTTGGTATTGTATACAGCAATAAAGCCACTCGATTCAACCTTAGATATGTAAAGCAGGTAGAAGGCGTGGTTTGCTCAGGTGGTATCTGCAGACTTGAGCCTGCCTTCAGTGGCGTGAGATTTCAAGTAAGCACAACTTTTTAATGATGAATAGAGCGATATCAATAGTTCTGGCTCTTGTAGTTCTGGGATTAACGGCTTGCAATGAAAATATGGTCATGGTCCCTCCATTTGAGGCTCCCGAGTCGGACAGGGTCATCCTGATGGAAGAATTCACCGGAGCGAGTTGCCCCAATTGCCCGGCGGGAGCTGAGCAAACGGAGAATATGTTGACACTTTATCCTGATAATCTGGTGGCGGTTGCCATTCACTCTGACTTCCTGGGTTTCCCGGCTAAGCCCGGTGAATTGGATCTAAGGACTGAGGCGGCTAATGACATCGAAGCCTTTCTGGGTCAGTGGCGATCCAAACCGGAGGCTGCATTCAACAGGAAGGTTTTTTCAGATAGAGGCGAGGACCACATCAGGGTAAGAACTCAACCAGATGGATGGATCAATTTTGTACAGGAAGAACTCACCACCTTTGCCAGAGTCTATGTTGATATTGAAACCGACTATAATAGGCTGGACAGGACTGTAGATATTGTAGTCACTGCAACAGCGAGGGAAGGTCTCTCCGGTGATTTCCGGGTTCATGTAATGATCACTGAATCGGGTATTATCACAAAGCAGAAGGATGGCAGTTCCATCATTGATAAATTCAAACAAAAACATGTACTTCGCGCCTTGTTGACCGATGTAGCAGGAGAGAACATCTTTTCCAGCCTCGGTCCCGGTCTTGAACGTCAATACCGCACCAGTTTTACCATCCCGGATGAAGAAGATATGGGTTGGTGGATACCTGAAAATATGACCGTAGTCGCCTTCATCTCCGACGGACAGACCAAAGAAGTACTGCAGGCGGGTGAAACTCATATTATTGACTAGAGACACGGTTCTGGAGGGTTCTGCTATTTGCTATAAGCCGTAGGACTGAAGTCCTAGGCACCACAATCCGGTCAGCATCATCATGAAACACTCAACACTCAACAATAAACATTAATGGAATCTCCTTAGCTTTGCCTTTTCATTGAATTGAACTATAATGAAGGTATCCTATAACTGGTTAAAGGATTATCTCGATATAAAATTATCTCCTGAGAAGCTGGGTGACATCATGACGTCCCTTGGTCTTGAGGTTGAGGGCCTTGAAGAGGTAGAATCCATCAAAGGCGGACTCGAAGGAGTGGTCGTGGCTGAAGTCCTGGTCAAGTCCGAGCACCCCAATGCTGATCGCCTTTCCGTGACCAAAGTGGATATAGGAGGTGATGAACCTGTCCAGATCATCTGTGGTGCTCCGAATGTGGCTGAGGGACAGAAGGTGCTCGTTGCCACTACAGGTACCACACTTTATGACAAGGAGTTAAAACCCTGGAAGATCAAAAAAGGCAAGATCCGTGGAGAGGTCAGTGAAGGTATGATATGCGCAGAAGATGAACTTCAGCTGGGTGAGAGTCATGATGGTATTATGGTGTTGCCAGAAGAAGCAAAGGTCGGCACACCGGCCGCTGAATATTTCAATGTAGAAAAAGACTATGTTTTCGATGTTGGCCTGACCCCCAACAGGTCCGATGCGACCAGTCATCTGGGAACAGCCCGGGATTTGCTGGCCTATTTCAATTTTCATGAGGATCCACAGCTGTCGCTCGAATACCCGCAATTCACTCAATTACCTGAAGATGGAGATTCGCCCATTGAGGTGGAATTGAAAGACCCCGAAGCCTGTCCGAGGTATTCAGGAATTACCGTTAAGAACATTAAGGTAGGTCCCTCTCCCGATTGGATTCGGAGACGACTGGAAGCGATAGGCGTCAGATCGATCAACAATGTTGTGGATATCACCAATTTTGTCTTGCATGAATTTGGTCAGCCACTTCATGCATTCGACGCTGACAAGGTCAAGAAGAACAAGGTCATCGTCACTACCCTCCCGGGGGGCACGAAGTTCAAGACCCTGGATGAGGTGGAGCGAAAACTCCACGAGGATGATCTGATGATCTGCGACGGCGCTCTGAAGCCGATGTGTATAGGCGGTGTCTTCGGAGGTACGGGCAGCGAAGTGACCGAAACGACCACCAGGATATTCCTGGAGTCGGCTTATTTTGATGCAATTTCGATCCGAAAAACCAGCACACGACATTTATTGCGTACCGATGCCGCCCAATGTTTTGAAAAGGGTGCCGACCCGAATAAGACAGTTGAGGCATTGGCGAGGGCCGTGGATCTACTGAAAGAATACGCGTCGGCGGAGATCCAGGGTGCCTTGGTGGACATATACCCGAAAAAGATAGAAAAAGCCCGGGTAGAAATCGGTCATGACTATATCAATAGCAGCATAGGTCAGGAATGGGATAGCGGGACCGTCGAAAGGCTTTTTGAAGTCCTGAGTATGTCATTCACAAGAAAAGATCAGACCTTCCTGGTAGACATTCCTACCGACAAGGCGGATGTTACAAGACCTGCGGATGTGGTGGAGGAACTGCTGAGGGTCTACGGTATGGATAATGTTCCTTTCGATGAAAAGCACACCTTCACGGTCAATCAGGAGGATTTTGGTTCTACCTATAGCAATAGACAAAAGGTGGCCAACTATCTCGTGGGGCGTGGCTTTAATGAGATGATGGGTCTATCGCTCATGCAAGAAGGCCATTTTGACGATAAAGGAAAGTTGGTGAAAATTCACAACACTTCGAATGTTCATTTGAACGTCTTGAGGCCAGACCTTGTAAAGAGCGCACTGGAAGCTGTGGCTTTCAACCTCAACCGTCAGCAAGAAGATCTGAGACTTTTTGAATTTGGCAGATCGTATCTGAAAAAAGGTGATGGATACTCGGAAACGGAACAATTAGTACTGGTGATGACCGGCCATGAGACAGGAGAGACCTGGCGGGTTGAAGGACGCCGCAAAGTTGATTTTTTTACGTTAAAATCAGAGGTCGAAAGAGTGTTGACCCGAATTGGGTTGAAATCCTACCAGACAAGTGAATCCCAGGCGGATGAACTGGATTATGGCTTGAGGGTACACCGGGGAGAAAAGGAATTGGCTAGATACGGCAAGGTCAGTCGCCAATGGCTGAAAGAGTATGGGATAAAGCAGGAGGTTTATGCGGCGGTCTTTGATTGGAGAGGGCTGATCAAAGGAGGGTTTAAAGGTTTCGAGGTTGAAGAGATAAGCAAATATCCCTCGGTCAGGCGTGATATTGCAGTGGTATTGGAGAGTTCCATACAGTATGATCAGCTCGAAAAGGTCGTGGTGAAGAATGCTGGAAAGACCCTGGGATCAGTGGACCTGTTCGATATCTTCACCAGTGAGGAGCACCTTGGCGAGGGTAAGAAGTCATATGCGCTCAAGCTGATCTATTCCGACAAGACCAGGACACTGAAGGACAAGGAGATCGACAAATCCACCGAGCGCATCATGTCGGCATTGGAGAACGAACTCAATGCCGAGATCAGACGTTAAACTTAGCATGCACGATAGTCGAAGAAAAACCCTAAATTTGTAGGATGACATTGCTTTTGAAAAAGATCGAAAGCCTGGATAGCAAAGTAAAAGCGTTGGCCCGAAAATGGAATGATATCCGTGAAGAGAATGCCAGGCTTTTGCAGGAAAAAGACCGCTTAAAAACTGAAAACGACGGTCTTAGGAAACAATTAGAAGAAGTAACAGGAAAGCGTGCGGAGGGAAACAAGGTAGAAGCATTATCGCCTGAGGTAAAGCAAGCCATTAATGAGTGTATGGATGATCTGGAGGAAGGCTTGAAGTTACTGAGACAGTATAAAAATGGGATCTAAGGAGACCGTAAAAATGAATGTAGTGATAGCCGGAAGAAGCTATCCATTGATCATAAATTCGGATGAAAGAGAGCGAGTCACTCGCTTAGTGAAAGAGTTGAACAAGAAGATCTCCGACTTTAAGGTACGATACACCGACAAAGACACCCAGGATCACCTCTCAATGGCGTTATTGACCACCTTTAACGAACTGGACAAGATTCGTAATTCCCACTCTGAACAGCAGGCCATCAACCGTTTGACTGAGATCGAAGGATCACTTTCTGAACTGATGGACTGAGCTTTCCATATTGTTTAACATATAATTTGACAAGATATGGGATTAGGTACTGCCGCTATTATAGCCGCCGTGGCTGGTTTGGTCGTGGGATTCGTTGTGGGATTCCTCCTGATCAGGCGAAATAACCAGGGCAAGATAGAAGAGATAAATAAAAAGGCAGACCTGGTGATCAAAGAAGCCAGGTTGACCGCCAAGAGGATCACTGATGAAGCCGAGAATAAAGCAGATAAAATTGTCGGCCAGTCACGTTCTAAGAACGAATCGATCAAGCAGAAGAAGATACAGGAGGCCAAAGAGCATTTTGCCAAGCTGAAATCCGATTATCAGAACTATAAGTCGGAGAGGATGATAGAGCTCAAGGAGCGGGAGATGGAGATCAAAACACAGGATGCTGAGCTCAAGGGAAAGAAAGAAGCGCTCAATTCTGAGTTGGAGTCGCTGCAGGACAGAGAGTCCGAATTGAAGACGCTGAGGTCCAACATGGAACGTCAACTTAGTCTCCTGGCCAAAAAACAGGAGGAATTGGACAAGGCCAATGAAAAGAATATCAAAGCACTTGAAAACCTGGCCAAGCTCTCCGAATCAGAAGCCAAGGAGCAACTGATGGAAGCCATCAAAGCCAAGGCCAAAAGTGAAGCGATGGCTATCGAGAAGGCGGCGGTTCATGAAGCCAAAGCCAGTGCCAATAAGGAAGCCAAGAAGATCGTGATTCAGACTATTCAAAGGATGTGCGCAGAATATACGATCGAGAATTCCGTATCTGTCTTTAATTTGGATAATGACGACATCAAAGGCCAGATCATTGGTCGAGAGGGCAGGAACATCCGTGCCCTGGAGGCTGCCACAGGGGCTGAGATCGTTGTAGATGACACGCCTGAAGCCGTCATAATATCGAGTTTTGATCCCGTCAGAAGAGAGATATGCCGATTAGCGCTGAAAAGGCTCGTTGCCGATGGTCGTATCCACCCGGCACGCATCGAAGAGGTGGTTGAAAAGGTCAAAAGCCAGCTCAACGATCAGATCAAGGAGATCGGAGAACGTACAGTGATCGACCTGGATATACATGGTCTCGATCCCTACCTTGTCAGGATGGTCGGAAGGATGCGGTTCCGTTCTTCATATGGACAGAATTTGCTTAAACACAGTATCGAAACTGCTCAACTGTGTGGCATCATGGCGGCGGAACTCGGCCTGAGTAAAAAGCAGATCAAGCTGGCCAAAAGAGGTGGATTACTCCATGATGTCGGTAAGGTGGCCGAAGAAGAGAGCGAACTTTCGCATGCCATATTGGGTATGAAGATGTGCGAGAAGCACAATGAAAGTGACACCGTTCTCAATGCTGTGGGTGCCCATCATGATGAGATAGAGATGAATAATATCATTTCCCCAATCGTACAGGCTTGTGACGCTATATCAGGAGCCAGACCCGGAGCGAGACGAGAGATACTGGAGAGTTACCTCAAGCGAATTAACGAGCTCGAGGACCTTGCCATGAGCTACGATGGTGTGCAAAAGGCATATGCCTTGCAGGCCGGTCGTGAATTGAGGGTGATCGTTGAAAGCGAAAAGGTTACCGATGATTTCGCTGAAGACCTTTCCTTTATGATCAGCCAGAAAATCCAGGATGAAATGCAATATCCTGGCCAGATCAAGGTAACTGTGATCCGCGAGCGACGGGCGACTTCTTTCGCAAAATAGATCATATAAAAGATAATCATCAGGATTAAGGGGGTTGAGCAACACATTTGTTCAACCCCGTTTTTATTTACCAAATTTTGTGTGGATTACCTTCAAAAACAGCGGCTTACAAATAAAGGAAAAAATATACTTTCGGGTTATTGTATGCAACCCTGAATACCTATTTTTGCGACGATTTTGAGAAAAGGTCAAACCGATAATTTGATGGGCTTCAGATTCAGTCTGCTAATATGTTTGCTTCTTGGATTCAACTGGGCCATAGCTCAGGATGATCACAGTGGTCATGACCATGGTGACCAGCAAGGTGAGTATGAACAAGAGGCGCACTCCGGTCACGATCATGAAGATCATCATGATCATGAGCACGAGTCCTATTGTGGTCATGGTCATCACGACGAATTCGATCCGGGGGCGACCGCATTCCATCATATTTCGGATGCCAATGTCTACAGCATAGGTCCTTTCACTCTGCCACTGCCTTGCATTTTATATGCTCCGGAAACCGGATGGTCTGTGTTTATGAGTAATAAGTTTGACTTCCATACCTACGGTCACGGAAACGGACATAAGGCGTACAACAGGTATGTTCTTGATGGCGGAAGTATCAAAAGAGTGGTGGATGAAAGTTTCCCTTCTGGATCTGTGGAGATCGATGGCTTTATTCATAAGGCTGAGGAGGTCGATGGAGAAGAGAAGAACGTCGCGTATGTATGCTATGGAGGAGAAAAATATAAGCTCGATGCCAAGAGTACGGCTGATGGTGGATTATTCGGCGGAGGTATAACATCGTTTTATGATTTTTCATTGACGAAGAACGTGGTGTCGATGATCCTGGTGTCAATCTTTCTGATCTGGATGTTTATCCATATTGCCAGGAGATATAAAGAGCGACAGGGTAGGGCGCCCAAGGGCGTTCAGTCCTTCCTGGAGCCGATATTCCTTTTTATCCAGGAAGAGGTCGTCAAACCATTTTTAGGTCACAGATGGGAGCAATTTCAGCCTTTTATCATGGCCATCTTCTTTTTCATTCTTGGCTTGAACCTGTTTGGACAGATCCCATTTTTAGGAGGATCTAACGTTACGGGTAATCTCGGAGTTACTGCTATTTTGGCGATCGTAGCCTTTATAGTGACCAACATAAACGGTAACAAGCATTACTGGGAGCACATTTTCTGGATGCCTGGTGTGCCGGCCTGGGTCAAAACGATCCTTACTCCGGTAGAATTTCTTGGATTATTCATCAAGCCCTTTACATTGATGCTGCGTCTTTTTGCCAACATCACAGCAGGGCATATGGTGATCATCATATTTGTCAGTCTGATCTTCGTGTTTGGTCGATCCGGTGATATACCTGCGGGTGCTTATGGCGCTGCGATAGGGTCTACCTTATTGACCTTGTTCATGATGGCCATCGAATTGTTGGTGGCATTCATTCAGGCTTTCGTATTTGCGATATTGACCGCGTCATATATCGGCGCAGCAATAGAAGAACATCATTAATTATTCATATAAACAAACCATCTAAAATGGCAGGATCAATTGCAGCTATAGGAATGGGATTGGCCGTTATCGGAGCCGGTATCGGAATTGGTAACATCGGAGCCAAAGCTATGGAAGCTATCGCACGTCAGCCAGAGGCTGTCGGGGATATTCGTTCTAACATGATCTTGATGGCTGCACTCGTCGAGGGTGCCGCTCTGATCGCGATCGTGGTATCATTCCTTGTAGCATAGTTAATGAATTAGCGCCTGCTACCGTAACGATTGGTTGCGGTGCAGGCCATTTTTAAAAATATAATCTTAGAAAGATGTTATTCGTATTAGCAGATTTCTCAGTCATAAAGCCGGATTTCGGTCTGTTATTCTGGACAACCGTCATCTTTCTCCTGTTCTGGTTCATCATTGGCAAATTCGCATTCAGGCCGATAGCCAATGCCTTGAAAAAAAGAGAGGATGATATACAGACTGCCCTTGATGAAGCCAGTAAGGCCCGCGAGGAGATGAATGAAATGAAGGCTGAAAATGAAGCCCTCCTTGCAGAAGCACGGGAGGAAAGAGCAGAAATGCTCAAAGAAGCCAAGGATACCAAGAATGCGATCATCAAAGAGGCGAAAGATAAAGCAAAGGAGGAGGCCAAAAAGATCGTAGATGCGGCTCAGCAGGAGATCGAAAATCAGAGAAAAGCCGTACTCAACGAGGTCAAGAACCAGGTCGGTCGGATGGCAGTTGATATCTCCGAGAGGATCCTGGAAAAAGAGCTGGCGGATAAGAAGGCCCATGACCAGCTCATCAAGACCATGGTAGACGATATTAAACTCAACTGAGCATGTCGGTAACCAAGATTGCATATCGATACGGAAAGTCACTCCTGGAACTAGCACAGGATCAGAACGCCCTTGACAAGGTCGTTCAAGACCTGGAAGTATTCCGTGACGGTCTACAGAGCAGGGAGTTCGTGAATCTACTTGATAGTCCGATCGTAAAGGCGGATAAAAAGATCAAGATCTTTGAAGCGATTTTCAGTGATCACCTGGGAGATCTGACCATGAAATATTTCAGACTTATCATTCAGAAAGGTCGGGAAGCGCTCTTGCCGCAGATCACCGATGCTTTTTTTGAACAATATGATGATCTCAAGAAGATAACCAAGGTTGATGTGACAGTAGCCAAACCTGTAGATGATGAGACATTGTCTGCCATAAAAGAAAATCTGTCAAAGAGTGGTAAGACGCACGAGAACATTAAACTTAATGTCGAGATCGACGAAGAGCTTTTGGGTGGTTTCATCCTGGAGTTCGAAGGTCAGAAATACGACGAAAGCGTAAGAAGCAAAATATCAGAACTCAAGAAAAATTTCAGCAATAATTAAGCATTGCAAAACGAAACATAGAGCATATGTCGACTATAAAGCCAGATGAAATAACCGCGATAATCAAGCAACAACTCTCAGGGTTGGATGTGCAAACCGAACTGGAGGAAGTAGGAAGTGTACTCCAGGTGGGAGATGGTATCGCACGTATCTATGGACTCAACGGCGCTCAGGCCGGAGAACTTGTAGAATTTGAAACCGGTACTCAGGCGATCGTGCTGAACCTTGAAGAGGATAATGTCGGTGTGGTTCTAATGGGACCCGGCGATGGCATTAAAGAAGGTTCATCAGTTAAAAGAACGGGTAAGATCGCTTCTATTGATGTTGGTGAAGGCTTCCTGGGAAGAGTGGTGAATCCGCTTGGTGAACCTATCGACGGAAAGGGTGGCATAGAAGGAAAGACATTCAAGATGCCTTTAGAAAGAAAGGCGCCCGGTGTTATCTACCGTCAACCTGTATCAGAACCTCTTCAGACGGGTATCAAGGCGATCGACTCGATGATCCCTATCGGTAGAGGACAGAGGGAGTTGATCATCGGTGACAGGCAGACCGGTAAGACGGCCATCGCTATTGATACGATCATCAATCAAAAGGAATTTTACGACAGGGGAGAACCTGTTTACTGTATATATGTCGCTTCTGGCCAGAAGGCCTCTACTGTGGCTCAAGTGGCTAAGACTCTGGAAGAGAACGGCGCGCTCGATTACACAGTGATCGTTTCAGCCTCGGCTTCTGATCCTGCACCTTTGCAGTTCTACGCGCCGTTTGCCGGTGCGGCGATCGGCGAGTACTTCCGGGACACGGGTCGCCCTGCATTGATCATCTATGATGACCTTTCCAAGCAGGCTGTTGCCTATCGTGAGGTGTCTCTTTTGCTGCGAAGACCTCCAGGCCGTGAGGCATATCCTGGAGATGTTTTCTACCTGCACAGCCGTTTGTTGGAGAGAGCGGCAAAGGTCATCGAAGATGACGATATAGCAAGACAAATGAATGATCTTCCCGACACCCTGGTCAATGCCAAGGATGAGAACGGAGAACCTTTAGTGAAAGGGGGAGGGTCACTGACCGCCTTGCCGATCATTGAAACTCAGGCAGGAGACGTTTCAGCATATATTCCGACTAACGTGATTTCGATTACCGATGGTCAGATCTTCCTGGAATCCAATCTGTTTAACGCAGGAGTTAGGCCCGCGATCAACGTGGGTATTTCGGTATCTCGTGTTGGTGGAGCGGCACAGATCAAATCGATGAAAAAGGTTGCCGGTACACTGAAATTGGATCAGGCGCAATTCCGTGAGCTGGAAGCTTTTGCGAAGTTTGGCTCAGACCTGGATCCTGCTACTCAGGCTATTCTGGCGAAAGGAACCCGGAATGTGGAGATATTGAAACAGCCTCAGTATTCACCGGTCCCTGTTGAAAAGCAGGTAGCTATCATTTATCTGGGTACAAAGGGATTGCTGAAAAACGTACCAGTTGACAAAGTGAAGGAATTTGAACAGTTGTTTTTGACTACCCTGGAACAAAAGCATTCTCAGGTACTTGAAAACTTCAGGCAGGGAAAATTACAGGAAGAAGACACCAAAGTGATTGAGGAACTCGCTGAAGAATTATCGTCTACCTACAAAAGCTAAATTGAATGTCCGGTAAGCTCAAGGAAGTACGGGAGCGGATACGCTCGGTTAAAACCACGCAGCAGACGACCAAAGCGATGAAGATGGTTTCAGCGGCCAAGTTGAGAAAGGCCCAGGATGCCATTGTTAAGTTGAGGCCATATGCTGATGGACTCCAGAGAATGTTGATGAATATCATGTCCAACCTTGGAAGCGACACTGGAACGAGCTACGGCGAATTCCGTGAGGTGAAGCGTGTTTTGCTTGTTCCCATCACTTCTAATCGCGGGTTGGCCGGAGCTTTCAATACCAATGTCAACAAAGCCCTTGTTGAAAGACTCGAAGAGGACTTTATGCCGCACTACGAGGATGGCAGGCTCGATATATTGCCGATAGGCAAAAAAGGCCGGGACTACTTCAAGAAGAGATATCCTAAAGCTAATTTTATTGAGGATCATGTCATGTTGTTTGACGATCTTCATTTTCCGCAGGTCAGCGAAGTGGCCCAGCGTATCATGGATGCCTTCACAGCCGGACAATATGATCATGTAGAAATGGCGTACGCAAAGTTCAAGAACGCTGCAACTCAGTACTTTTCTTCAGAGCAGTTTCTCCCGGTAGCTAAATCGGAAGTGAAGGAAGACAATAAAGACAAGGGTACGAAGGCTTTTCGCGCGGATTACATATTTGAACCTGAAAAGGAGGCCCTCCTCGAGGAATTGATCCCCAGTATCTTGCATACCCAGTTTTTCAAATATTGCCTTGACACTCATGCTTCAGAACATGGCGCGCGGATGACGGCCATGGATAAGGCCACCGAAAATGCCGAGGAGATTCTAAAAGACCTGCGAATCAATTACAACAAAGCCCGTCAGGAAGCCATTACCGGAGAGATCCTCGAGATCGTCGGTGGAGCAGCTGCCCTGGAAGGGTAGTAAGACATCGAATCACAGCACGAGATCCCGACCTGAATTTGTCAACAGCAAATTGCAGGTAGATCAGGTTGGTGGGTTGGTTGGTAATAAATAATTTGTAAACCACCTACACCCTCCAAGGGTCCCTACACCCTCCAAGGGTCCCTACACCCTCCAAGGGTCCTCCGATACTCCCTCCACACAATATCCTTTGCATTCCTTCAGTTCTATTTACACTATTTAGTAACACAAACACACATTTATTATGAGAACGCAATTCATTGCAGCACTTAGCTGCTTGTTTCTGACCGTGGCTTGTTATGAGGACCCGGACAGCCTTTATCACAGCCCTCCTGAAATACGATCATGTCAATTACCTATCGGTGAGGGATATGATATTCGTGTCCCGTGCGATACTGAAATTGTCCTGTTTGCCAATGAGGACGATCCTGGCGTGGGTATTATCAAAACCAGTGATTACGAAATGTATTACAGATGCGACGATGACCTGTTTTCCTCATTCCGGGAAATAGATACTTCTGATGCTTTGGAGCGTGTCTATTATTCAAGCTGGCTTAATGGACGTCTCATGTTTCTGATTGATGATCGCTACGTCACGCCGGTTTTATTCGTGTATGTCATAGACGATGTGAATGACATGAAATTTGAATTCTGGACAAGAGAAATCCATAAAGAAGATGCGATCTTGTCAGCCCTCACCAACATGACCAGAGGTTAAACCGGGATCGGAAGGATCACTATATTACAATTGGCTCAATTCACCCATTTTAAAAAAATGAGGATGCCATTTCTTCTATATTAGCTGTTGGGCTTATATACTGGCGATTCAGACCCCTGGTCGCCAGTTCTTTCTTTCATCACCTTATGAGTGAATTTTGGACATACTTTCAGTTGGGCTATGACCATATCCTGGATATGGCGGGCTATGATCATATGTTGTTTCTAGTGGCTTTGGTAGCGTCGTATGCCTATTACCATTATAAAGAGATCCTAATTTTGGTGACAGCCTTCACCGTCGGGCATTGCATTACCCTGATCCTGGCCGGAAAAGGATGGATAGACCTCGATGCGAGGGTTATAGAGATCGGAATCGCGACGACCATCGCCCTGACCGCAGGAATAAATTTGTTGGCTCGAACCGGTTCGCGGATTTATAGATATTTCATAACACTCATTTTCGGACTGATCCACGGGCTGGGATTTTCTGGTTTTATCCGGGCCCTGATCGGAAGGGATGAAGTTCTTTGGCGCCCATTGCTGTATTTCAATCTTGGCGTGGAAATTGGTCAGATACTTTTTGTAGCGATATTGATCGTGATCAACTATATGGCGATCAGATGGCTTCGGGTAAAATTGGTTTGGTGGACCCATATGCTTTCACTCATAGCTCTCGTTTGGTCTATTAATATGATCCTGGAACGCGTATAATTATGACGTCAACATATTGGTTTTATGTCATTTTCTTGATCTGTTCTCATGACTTTCATGTCAGCAGAACAGAGATGCGCTATAATGCTCGGGACAATAACATCGAGACCTCTATGCACATTTTTATAGATGATCTTGAGCAGGCACTCGCAAATTACTCCCCGGAATCACTCGGTATAGGGACGGGTAAAGAACACTCCAGCGTCGACAGCCTCATCCTGTTATATATAAAAAAGCACTTTGAGGTCATTTCGGCCGGCGAGCATTTGATGCCGGTTTATCTGGGCAAGGAGATGACGGGTGACCTTTCTGCGATCTGGATACACCTTTTCTATCCGTGGAATGGCAAGGGAGATCTGAAGATCGTCAATACTTTACTGCTCGAGACATATGATGATCAGAAGAATATCGTAGAGTATTCGGACGACCGAACGGATCGGAGTGCTCTGACCTATGCTCACAAGACCAGTTTCATCATTTCGAGATAGGGAAGGGGCTTTTTCATTATATTAATGATATGAAGAAGGAATATACCAATGGTGAAGTGACCGTTACATGGGAACCGGATGTATGTATTCATTCCAAGCGTTGCTGGCAGGGACTCTTGCAGGTCTTCAATCCGCAGAACAGGCCATGGATCAATATGGATGGTGCCTCGACTAACAGGATCATCGAACAAGTCAAACAATGTCCTTCCGGGGCATTGGGATTTTACATGAATGACGCAGCGGAACAAGAGGATACAGCATCCTTAATAGAAATAACACCTTCAAAGAATGGCCCGCTGATGATCAAAGGTGATTTCAAGCTGGTCGGAGAGGACGGTACTTCCAGGGCGTGCAAGGGACGAACAGCACTTTGTCGTTGCGGGCACTCCGGAAATAAGCCGTTTTGTGACGGTAGTCATTCGAAGAATGATTTTCAAGATTGACTCTGTACTCTGTGTGATTTTAGAAAGCTATCCCACAAGCCGGAATAAAAGGTTAACTAATCATTCCTTCTATGAAACTCCGGAATTATCCCAGCTTGCATCTGTTCTGTGCACTTCTAACCCTATTTTTGATCCAGTCGGGAAATGCCCAATCCTGGGAAAACATCGGTACGCTTTACACAGGCTATTTTTCAGATTTGAAGAAGTCCGGAAATATGATGATCATAAAAGAGGTGAATGGTTTACCGGCCTTTGCGTTTTCTGATAACAACGGTGAAAGCTTTACCTATCCGGAGAAGACAATATATGATGCTTTCATATTTAACCAGGAATTTATAACTGACCATGGAAGTGGATTGCATAGATATAATAGTGATGATAGAAGCTTTGATAGTCTCAACACTCCCGGTTTTATTAAGAAGATTTGGCAGTCAGAAAATCTGCTTTGGCTCGCAACGAACGATTCCATTTATTTTACTACCAACGTGAATGATCGATGGCACACGGTCAATGACTTTGCAGGACTGAAGCTGCACAGGTCGACTGAGAATGTAGGTTATGTTAAAGATGAGGTCATAATGACCTATGGTGATGGCAATAACAGGCTAATGATTATTGATACCCTTGGCAATTCCCAATTATACTCTGGTTGGAATAGGGAGATCAATTTTTTCTATGCTGTTAATCAGGACACCTTTATTATTAATGCTAAGGAGGGTTTTTCGTATTTCTTGTCAACTGATGGTGGATCAACCTTTATCGATCTAGAAGATGTGGTAGGTGATCTGATTTACGATGTCTCTGTATCAAACGAAAATTTATATCTAGCTACAGAAGGTAATATTATCAGGACTGGATTTGCTCTTGATAACTTGCTCGAACTCAGCACCCCGGATGGGCTATTTTTGAATATTATAAGCCAGGGAAATGAGCTTTTTATTTTAGATGTTGATTGTCGCAATGGAAATCAAAGTTATTCCAGCACCGACGATGGTGTTTCCTGGAGTGCAACAGAATATGATGTAGGAAGGATGATGCCTGGTGATATTAAGGGAGATGATCACGGTAGAATTTACCTTAAATCGGACTGTATCTCAAATTTGACATTTACATATGAGGAATCAGAAGGGTGGCATCGTGTTAGGGTTCCGAAGAACTTCCCTTATGATTACCAGGATCATGTTTTTTTGAATGAATACTGGATGATCAGCCAGGATAAGATTATCGTCTATGATCCCGTGAAAAGATCGTGGGAATCAAGACCTTTGCCTTGGACGACGTATGACAAGCTGAGGACGTCACTTATAAATCATATGGGAGAACTCCAGGTAGAATGCGACCGTGCATCTTGGAGTACCAGTGATGGCTATATATGGGAAAAGGGGCCTGTGATATATTTTGGCGGAGGAGAAGTGATAGATGATCAACGCTACCTGAATGTGTCTGATAATGTGGTGAGCATCAGGACTTTTGGTGGGTCACATATTGCTAACTGGCACGCGGTATGCAATCCTGATAATCCTCCACAGGCTGAGATCAGTCGCGATAGTCAGATTTGGGTCTTAAGGGATGAATGTGTCTTTCGGGAGGATGCTGACCTCTTGATATTCGACAACCTGGATCTGAATGCTATTCCGGATACAGTTCACTCTTCCCTGTTAGAGGATAAAAAAGACCTCTATTTTTTGATGGATAATGAAGACAGGATATTTCTACTCAGCCCGGAGATAGATCATTATTGCATGGTATCTGATGATGGTGGAAAATCGTTCAGAAGCCTGTCGACAGGAGTTTCCGATAAGTCTAAATATGTTGATGCTCATTTCGTGGCACCAGACAATACGATATACATCGCTCAGAGGGAGGGCTCCGTCTATCGGTTGGATAACTTTACAACTTCCGTTTCCAGGGAGATTGCTAGAGACATGGAATTTATAATTTACCCAAACCCTTCGACGAATCGGGTTTTTATTTCACCCTATAATGACAATATCAGTTATGAGATCCAACTGTTGGATGCCATGGGCCGGGAAGTACAGTCAATGGAAGCTGAGGGAAATGCAAGTTTTAGAACACAGGAATTATCCTCCGGAATTTATTACATGGTGATTAGCGATTCCAAAGGGTTGATGATTCAGTCATCTCCTGTGATTGTTCAATAACAATATCACAGTCACTGACGGCGGAAAGATGTACGGCACGATTCGACAAAGTCGATTCGAGGCATCAGTTCCATTTTGAACGGACAATTTGTCCTTTTTTGTAACTTAAGGGTGTGAGGGCTTTAAAATATATGGTCCTGGTCATTCTTGCTCTCAATGCCTGTACCAAGGATGACCCTACAGATTCCTGGTCCGACACACCGGGTAAACACTCCTATTTGCTGAAAATAGATGATGAGGACAGGCGTCTGCAGGTATATGTCCCAACGACATATGATGGCGCGCCTACTCCTCTGGTTTTTATGTTTCATGGATCCGGAGGTTCGGGCCAATCTGTTTTTGCAAATTCGGGATGGAAGGAAATGGCCGAAATGGAGGGCTTTATCGTCATCTTTCCGACGGCTTTAAAGTATTTCGTTGTTGAACTGGGAGAAGAACAGACCAAGTGGAGCTCTTTCGGCCTGGACCGTGAACTTGAGCCAGGAACACCGATCATCGACGACATCCCCTTTGTACGACGCATGATAAAGGAGGCGAGAGAAGCGTACAATATCGATGATCGGAGGATCTACGCATCCGGATTCAGCAATGGAGGGGGATTTTGCAGATCACGACTTATGACCGAAATGTCGGATGTTTTTGCGGCCATAGGCACAGCCGGTGGACTAGGATTGCCGGAATTAGTACCTCAGGTAAGTCCGGACCTGATCTCTTTGCATACGATCATGGGAAATATTGACAATAAGGTTCAGCAAAGACTTATGCATGCCGGCCCCTTCCCCATGTGTGGATCCGAGATCATGGGTTATCCTGGTTTGCGCCATGACATCGATAATATCCTCGAAATGCTGAAATTGGATTCAGTGTTTACAGAAGATCAGGATTTGCCGCATTTCAATACGATAGTTTTTGATGAGAACCAGTCCTCATATAATAACGAATACCGGATATTGATGGTCAATCAAATGGGGCACGTCTATCCGAATGGACAGAACCACGCATCGGGCCTGAAGGCTCCGGAAGTCTTCTGGGAATTTTTCCTGCAAAATCCGAAGTGATCACTTCACAGGCCTTATTGCTTGATAAATCTAATGGCCGACTGAGATCCCTTGTTGTCGGTGACTTTCAGGATATAGAGTCCACTCTCCAGATCGGCAATGTTCAGGGTATTGCCCACTTCATAAGATCGCACCACGTTCCCTTGAAGATCTATTACATTGTATGTCGAAAAGTTGCTTTCTGTCAGTACGGATAACTTGTCCATGACAGGATTGGGATAGACCGACAGTTTTTCAATGGTAGGAGTAACGGTTTGAGTTGTTAACCCTGAAGGGTCGAAAGTACGATACATCACAAGGGCTGTGCTGTTATCTTGCCAGACCATGTGGAATTTACCATCCTGAAAGGCAATGTCGGGATTGACCTGTCTGCCACTGGAGTTCGTTGATAGTAACATGAGGGTATCTCCCAGGCCCTCGGTGCCTGTGGTAGAGTAGGTAAAGTATACATTTTGATTCCTGCCCTCGGCACCCTGCATCACCACACCTATAGTATCGCCATTTCCTGCCATCCTCGGAAAGTTCTGAAATGCCAGGGAACTGTTCTTAAGTAATTTGCGGTCTACTTCGACAGTGCCATCAATTGTATTCAGGCTGCTCAGGTAAACTATTTGACTTCCAGTATGCTGACTCATGAATACTGCGTGCAACTGGTCGCCGGACATCATGCCATCGGCACCGGTTGAAGGACAGGAAAATATCTGCCACGTGGCAGCATTAAGGTCGGCAAGGGTGTTGAATTTGAGTTGGGACTTTGATGCAACCGCAGCATAGATATCCCTGAAGTTATCATCATTATTCCTGAACAGTACTGTCACCTTGTCTTCATTGCCGGTAATGGCAGAAACGCAACAGTCACAGACTTCTCCGGGAACTGATTCTGAAATACCCACGTCTTCGAAGCTATCCACCGCTGGACTATCGAAATGGCGCAGGTCGTATTGAGGTTCTAGAAAATTCGTTTCAAATCTCATGAAGCTTACATAAAGTCCAGAATCATCTATATGAATGGCCGGAAAACGGTGTAATATATCGTTGCCATCTATGGCCACCCTGGGCGCCGAGAAAGTTTTTCCACCATCTTCTGAAAAAATAATGAAGGAGCTCCCTGTTTGAGCATTTTCCGATTTGTAAACAACGGCAACCTTATCCTGATAGGCAGAGATCTCGGTGCTTGCCCATCCTGTGATAAAGGCACGATCCGTGTTCTGATTCAGTATTAACTGTTGTCCGGGAATGCCTTTATCAACAGATATACCGTGGATCCTGTCTGTAGCAGAATTGCCCCAGATCACATATACACCATTGGATGTAGCTGACATCCGAGGCCATATATAACCTTCATTAATGCCGGAATTCAGGGAGATCTCCGGAGACCATTGTGCACGTAGGGTACAGGTCGACCCCAAAATCAGTATTGCTATCACGAAATTGATGATGGTATTCATATCTTGACAATTGCTTTTTCTAAAAGGTACTGTAATATCTTGTAAAGTTCAGAGGTAAAATATAAAACTATCTTCGCTAGAACTATTTTTCAAATAAGACCGTTTTAGCAGTTAATGGAAAATCGGCATAAAATATATCGAAAGATTGCCGTGATTATGGCCTTTTGGATCGGGATCACCTCCATGGGCCTATCTATTGACCTCCATTATTGCAGTGGTGAACTGAAGTCTGTTGCCGTAATAGGAAAAGCAAAGAACTGCCACGAACTTGCGAAAAAGGCACACTGCAAGCATCATCATTCAGCTCAGATCATTGAGAAGAGTTGTGATGGCGATAAAAAGAATTGCTGCAGTAATGAGAGTTTATATCTCCAGAACGATCAGGATCTGTTTCAGAATTCTCAGAAGGCTGAGCATTCCCAGACAGATACAGAGAAATATGACAGTCAGATACTGTCTGTCTCTCTTTTCAATCATTCAGAGACATTCGATCCCGAAACCGTCATAACCAAACCCGATCCACCGCCTGTCACCATCGACAGGGTGATCCGGTTTCAGAATTTCCGATTATAGAAGCAACCTTTCAGGACAGGTATGAGGAGTCCTCAATGCCTGTCAGTGACCCTGTTGTAGGTCACACATACTCTATAATATTCATATGAAAGGTATGCTTCAATGCTCAAACATGTAGTTAAATTTTTTCTGGAGAATAAGGTAATCACCTATTTGTTCCTCATCATTTTGGTGCTGTGGGGACTGGTGACTGCTCCCTTTGATCTCGGAGTCGATGTCTTGCCACGGGATCCTGTGGCTGTCGATGCCATCCCCGATATCGGTGAGAATCAGCAGATCGTATTCACTGAATGGAAAGGCAGATCTCCGCAGGATGTCGAGGATCAGATCACCTATCCATTGACAACCGCGCTTCTCGGTGTGCCTGGTGTGAAAAGTATCCGGAGTAATTCTATGTTCGGCTTTTCGAGTATCTATGTCATTTTTGAAGAGGACATAGAATTTTACTGGAGCCGTAGCAGGATCCTTGAGAAGCTCAATTCTCTGCCAGTAAATATCTTACCACAGGGTGTTCAGCCCACACTTGGACCGGATGCTACCGCCCTGGGGCAGATCTATTGGTATACGCTTGAAGGCCGCGACCAGGAGGGTAATGTCACCGGTGGTTGGGATTTGCACGAATTAAGATCGATCCAGGATTTTTATGTGAGGTTCGGACTTTCTTCGGCTGAGGGCGTGGCCGAAGTCGCTTCCATTGGTGGTTTTGTCAGGGAATACCAGGTCGATGTGGACCCTGAGGCTATGAAAGCCTATAATGTCAATCTCCAGCAGGTGATGAATGCCGTAAGGGAGAGCAACATAGATATAGGGGCTCAAACCATCGAGATCAATCGGGTCGAATATTTTGTCAGAGGTTTGGGGTATGTGAAGGACATTGGTGACATTGAAAAGAGTGTCGTAACGACACGTAATAATGTGCCCATTCGAATCGCTGATGTCGCAAAGGTACACCTGGGGCCTGCGACCAGGCGGGGCGTCCTGGACAAATCAGGAGCAGAAGTAGTAGGGGGAGTGGTCGTTTCAAGATTTGGCGCCAACCCAATGCAGGTGATCAACAACGTGAAGGACAAGATCAAAGAGATCGAAGCAGGGTTGCCCACAAAAACATTAGACGATGGAACCGTATCCAAGGTAACAGTGATTCCATTCTATGATCGTACTGAACTGATCCACGAAACCCTTGGAACTCTCCAGGAGGCCCTGTCGCTTGAAATTCTGATCACCATACTCGTGATCCTGCTCATGCTATTCAACCTGAGATCATCTGTTCTTGTGTCCGGTAGTTTACCCGTGGCGGTATTGATGTGCTTTATCGGGATGCGATACCTTGGTGTAGATGCCAATATCGTAGCCTTGTCCGGAATAGCGATCGCCATAGGTACTATGGTGGACATGGGTATAGTTCTGGTCGAGAGTATGGTCAACAGGATGGAGGAGGCCCCGGAGGGCGAATCTCTGATGACGACAATTTATGAGGCTACGATGGAAGTTGGATCGGCTGTTATTACTGCTGTTGCCACGACAGTGATCAGTTTCCTTCCTGTTTTCACAATGGAAGCTGCTGAAGGGAAGTTATTCCGGCCTTTGGCCTATACGAAGACCTTTGCCCTCATCGCTTCCATAATAGTGGCGATCACGATATTGCCGGCCCTGGCTCATTCACTGTTCTCCATCAGAATAAAGAGGAAAGTTATCAAACTGGCCGCCAACGGCATAGGTATAGCCCTTGGAGCGTATGTAGCTTTCGCCCATCATCTTCTCCTTGGTGCCTTGCTTATTGTACTTGGATCAACAGGTATAATACAGATTATTCTCACCAGTGAAGGGCAAAAGCGCAGAACGAAATGGATACTTAGGGCAAGCAACCTTTTCATGGCTCTCATCGTGGCATGGATACTGGCGACGGTATGGATGCCTTTAGGGGTGACTCAGAGTACTCTGATCAATTTCCTTTTTATCGTTACTATCGCCGGGTCATTGATCGGCTTGTTTTATCTGGTTATTCATTACTACGAAAATATTCTGTCCTTTTTACTGCGCTTCAAGTTACTCTTTCTACTGACTACTGCGATCCTGATCTGGATAGGGTTCAGGGTATTTCAAAATACCGGTGAGGAGTTCATGCCATCACTTGATGAAGGATCTTTCCTACTGATGCCTACGTCGATGCCACACTCCGGTATGCAGGAAAATATCAAGAACCTGCGCCTTCTCGATATGGCTGTCACAAGTATACCTGAAGTGAAGACAGTTGTTGGCAAAGCAGGTAGGGTCAACAGTGCTCTTGATCCGGCTCCAATGTCAATGTATGAGAATATCATTTTGTACAAGTCGGAATATAAAACCGATGAGAAGGGACACCGTATCAGATTCCGGTACGAGGACGGTCAATATATAAAAGATGAGGAAGGAGAGCTTATTCCCGATCCTGACGGTCGTTATTACCGTCAATGGAGGGACCATATAAATAGCCCTGATGATATTTGGAATGAAATAGTACAGGTGACAGAATTACCTGGAGTGACGAGCGCTCCGAAACTTCAGCCCATAGAAACACGGCTGGTCATGTTACAGACCGGAATGAGGGCGCCTATGGGAATTAAAGTGAAAGGGCCTGATCTGGAAACTATTGAAAATTTTGGTCTCAAGCTGGAAAAACACCTTACTTCGGTGGATGGCGTTAAGGCATCAGCGGTCTTTGCGGATCGTATAGTGGGTAAACCTTATCTCCTACTGGACATTGATCGCGAAGCTATCGGTCGCTATGGTCTGACTATCGAGGAAGTGCAAACCTATATCCAGACTGCTATTGGAGGGATGCCTATGACGTCTACAGTCGAGGGCAGGGAGAGATACAGCATACGCGTACGGTACCCCAGGGAGCTGAGGAGCGACCCGGAAACCCTGAAAGAGATTTATGTTCCAACGGTAGAAGGTGAGCAGATCCCACTTGAAAAGTTGGTAGAGATTAAATATGAGCAGGGGGCACAGTCGATCAAAAGCGAGGACGGGTTTCTTATCGGGTACGTTCTGTTTGATAAAGAAGATGGCTTTGCAGAAGTAGAGGTCGTGGAAAATACCAGGGATTACCTCCAGGAACTGGTCAGCAATGGAGAGCTTGTCATCCCTGCAGGTATCAGTTATGATTTCGCGGGTAATTATGAACAGCAGGTGAGGGCCAGCAAACGGCTCAGCATAGTACTGCCAATTGCCCTGGCTATAATTTTTCTGATCCTCTACCTGCAGTTCAAATCTGTCTTAATATCCCTTATGGTATTTTCGGGAGTAGCCATCGCTTTCTCGGGAGGTTTTATCATGCTCGGGCTTTATAATACACCGTGGTTCATGGACTTTTCTTTCTTCGGAACCAATATGAGGGATCTTTTCCAGATACAGTCGATAAATCTGAGCGTTGCAGTTTGGGTAGGTTTTCTGGCGCTGTTTGGAATAGCTACCGATGATGGAGTTCTGGTAGCCACTTTTTTAAGGGACAGCTTTAAAAGTTCCAAACCTGAAAATCTTGAGCAGATCAGAGAGGCGGTGATCGATGGTGGGCTTCGAAGAGTAAGACCGGCCATGATGACAACAGCAACAACACTTCTGGCACTTCTCCCGATCCTTACGTCTACCGGCCGGGGTGCCGATATTATGATACCCATGGCTATTCCGACATTTGGCGGCATGACCCTTCAGATCATTACCATGTTTACGGTTCCTGTTCTGTATTCACTTTGGCAGGAATCCAAATTTAAATTAGACAATGGCATGAAATTGAATTCGAAATCTATTAAAATGCTCGGCCTGATCATCGGTCTGATACTTTTTTCAGTACCCCAGGCACGATCTCAATCTCTAGACGACTTGCTAGAGATGGCGAGTAACAATAACCTGACACTCAAGTCCCTTGAAAATGAACAGCAGTCGGCCGAGCAGCGGGTGGATATTGTAAGTCAGCTCGATGATCCCGAATTTGGGATCGGGGGATTTCCGTTACCAGTGGAAACACGTCTCGGGCCTCAGCTTTTGAGATTGAGCTTATCCCAGATGTTCCCATGGTTCGGCACGCTTGAAGCCCGTAAAGAACTCGAGTATGCCGGAGCGGCGGTCATAGGTGAAAAAAGGAAATTGTCTGAAATAGACATACACCTTGAAGTCAAATTGGCATACTACGCTCTCTATGAATTGGAAAGAAGTCAGGAGATTCTTGAGAAGAACATAGAAGTCCTGGAGGGACTGGAAAATGTGGCTTTGTCGAAGGTGAGCAGTGGTGAGGCGACCGCTGCCGATGTGCTGCGGCTTCAGATCGAGATAGAGGAGGTCAGGCAGAAAATAAAGGTTTTGCAGACAAATCGATCGTCTCCACTCTCTATGATCAATTATTTGATCGATCGCCCGATGAATGCCTCTATTGAAATTGTCGAAAGCCTGGAATTGCGACAATTGCCTCCGGAGATTGATGATAATGTTGCCCAACACATTTCCGCACATCCCGCCATAACAGCACTGGACAAGAGCAGGGAGGTTGCCCGTAAAAAATTGAATCTCACCGGTTTGAAAAGTAAACCTTCTTTCGGATTGGGTGTGGATTACATCGCCATCGGAGAGAGATCTGAGTTGACCGCTCCTGAAAATGGCCGGGACGTTGTCCAGTTAAAGGCATCGGTCAGACTACCGCTGTATCGAAAAAAGTACAGATCCGAGCAACTCCAGCATGAGTTGACCCTTGACGCTATAGACGCTAAAATGGAAAATAAGTCGCGTGAAATGCAGTCCCGGTTAATCTCGGCAAGATCAGCCCTTGAAGTGGCAAGGATGGACCATCAATACTATCAGGGCCAGATCCGACTGACCCGGGCAGCGATGGACGTTCTTGAGGCCAGGTACAGGGGTTCAGGAGAGGGCTTCGATGACTTGTTACAACTTGAAAGGCAATTGTTCGAATACGAATTGAATATGCTGAAGACAGAGGTAAGAAGCAATGTGGCATTGAGCAGGATCGAAAATTTGTTGGCCATTTAATTCAGAAAAAATGAAACTGAACGTAAAGAATATAATATTCCTTTTGATCGGACTGGGAGCTGGTTGGTTGATCGCGTCACTTTTTACAAAGAATAAGACGACGTCTATAGAGGAATCAACCCATCAGCATGACGCGGCATCGGATGAAATGGGAACTACATGGACTTGTTCCATGCATCCTCAGATCCGCCAGGAAGAGCCTGGCAAGTGTCCTATTTGCGGCATGGATCTCATCCCCGTAAGTTCTTCACAGAAATCAGGAGATCTGACATTGACGATGACCCCGACCGCTGTTAAGTTGGCCAATATTCAGACCACCGTGATCAAAACTGGTAAGGGTCAGGAAGAAGATGACATCCGACTATCCGGCAAGATCGAAATGAATGAGAAGAACACTTCTGTTCAGGTCGCTCATGTGCCGGGTCGTATTGAAAAGCTCTATGTCACCTTTAAAGGAGAGCGTGTCAAAAAAGGGCAAAGACTGGCTGAGGTTTATTCTCCTGAATTGATCACCGCTCAAAGTGAATTGCTGGAGGCTCTGAAATTAAAAGAAATTAATCCTGATCTCATTGAGGCATCAAAAGCCAAATTGAGGTCATGGAAAATAGATACTGGAATTATTAATGAGATCGAGAGGTCAGGAGAGGTCCGTGAGAATTTCATTATTTATGCTGACCGGTCAGGCGTTGTTATCGATCGTCGTGTGGCTGTAGGTGATTATGTTAAAGTGGGTTATCCGCTGTTTGAATTGAATAATTTGAATGTGGTATGGGCCATGCTCGATGCTTATGAAAGCGATCTTGCCCAGGTAGCCGTAGGAGACCTCGTGGAAATCGAAGTGCCCGCGATACCCGATAAAGATTTCAGTGCCAGGATCACCTTTATCGATCCGGTAATAGACCCTGTGACCCGGACTGCGTCATTGAGAGCAGAGGTCAATAATTACAACGGACAATTAAAACCCCAGATGCTGATAAAAGGCATTATACGGTCCCAACCATCTGAAGAGGCAGGTGTCATTGTGCCAAAATCAGCTGTTCTTTGGACAGGTAAGCGGTCTGTGGTATATATAAAGATCGCTGGAGTTGAAGTTCCTACTTTTGAGTACAGGGAGGTCAGGATCGGAGATGCCATTGGAGATGGATACCATGTGATCGATGGATTGAAAGCAGGAGAGGAAGTTGTAACTCACGGCAGCTTCAGTATTGATGCTGCCGCACAACTCAACAATCAGGCAAGCATGATCAATAAAATGGTAGAGGTGAGATCATCAGGAGAGGCCATGGCTATTCCGGATTATACAGAGTCCATAAGTAGCGAATTCAAGATCCGGTTAAGTAGTATTGTTAATGAATACCTGAACTTGAAAGACGCATTAGTAGAATCAGATAATAGTAAGGCGAAGGCAGCCATCATCAATATCGAGAATTCCGTGGAAAGTATGGATCGCCCTTCTGTGAGAGGAGATACGCTTCTGTATTGGAATGAGATCTACGATCAGCTAACCTCGGTTTCATCTGATTTGAAAGTGGCAGGGGATATAGCTCAAAAAAGAGAAGGTTTTGAGTTGCTATCGGAGACTTTAATAAAAGCAGTGTGGTCATTCGGTATAGAAGGTGATAGCCTGTACCTGCAACATTGTCCTATGGTCAATGACAATACAGGTGCGGATTGGTTGAGTCGGGAAAGTTATGTGCGAAATCCTTATTTCGGGAACAAAATGCTTAAATGCGGAGTAACCAAAGACACGTTCATAAATAAAAATTGATATTGTGAAAGAGAGCAGAACAGCCCTAACCTTTATTTTGATGCTAACTACCTGTGTGATCACCGCTCAGATCCACATGGACTTCGAGAACTGGAACGATTCTATAGTCACCGGCGGTATTATTGACACGGTAATCGAAAACTGGGAGCCCAGGTTTCCTGAAGGTTGGTATCATACCAACGAAACGGAGTGGCGAGGACTTTCAAGAACAACTGACAATACCTCTGGAAAATACGCCATGGTGCTTTCTGGATTCTACACTTATTTCATTACAAGAATCCATTTGGGTGAGAGTAGAGAAAATTCTGGAATGCCAATCGATTACAGGCCTGTTCAGCTCAGTGGGGATTACAAATCATTACTATTGGGTAATTGTGATTCTTCGCGGGCTTATATCAATGTTTATTTTACCAAATATTCCAATAGCCATGGGCGAGATACGATCGGTCAGATCAATATAGTTTTGCCGGAGACAGAGGATGAGTATGTGAATTTTTCACAGTCAGTTGAGTACAATACCCCGAACGTTATTCCTGATTCAATGCAAATGACAATGTATACCTATAGAGAGGGTCACTGTACTATGGATGGATGTCTGGAATGCAATCATGTGTTTTTTGATAACCTGGTTTTTCTCGGAGAGACAACTTCAGTTGAGGAACGATCAGACTCAGATCCGGAATTCGATTGCAGGATAACTCCGAATGATCATGTAATAGAGATCCACAACCTGACTTCTCACGAGAAGAACATTTGGATCTCGGATATAGAAGGAAGAATGACAAAGTTGACCTTGGGATCTAATGATTCAATAATAGTCGAAAATATAGCGGACCATTCAGTGTATTTCGTTACAGATGGTCTGACCACGAGAAAAATTATTTCATTTTAACCAGTAATCTAAATTTGATATGAATCTCTTGAAATTAAATTATTCAGTTTCCGTGCTTGCCATGTTAGCTCTGCTTTTTGTTTCCGTTTCATGCGGTGGCAATCAGAGCACAGAAGGCAAGGGTAAGGAGTATACTTCCACTTATGTATGTCCCATGCATTGTGAAGGAAGTGGCAGCGAAGAACCCGGCACCTGTCCGGTTTGTGGTATGGATTATGTCAGGAATGAGGAGCATATGGAGGATGGTCATCACCACCATCATGACGGAGATGATCACGGCCATCAGCATTAAAACTTTGAACATTGGATAGTCTTACACAAGCGACATTAGGAGCCGCTGTTGGTGAGGCCGTTCTTGGGAAGAAAATAGGATACAAGGCATCGATCATTGGTGCTATCGGGGGAACCCTGCCCGATCTCGATGTCCTTGTTTCGCCATTTTTATCTCAGTTGGACAGGCTTAGCTGGCACCGAGGATACAGTCATTCATTGGTAGTATGTCTGGCTTTGTCGCTTTTACTATACTTCCTCAGCAGAAGATGGAAGTGGCTGAAGCCAGTCAATGGGTTTACCATATGGATGACCTGGTTCCTTTTGTTTTTTACACATGTTCTTCTGGATTCCATGACATCCTATGGCACTCAACTGTTATTGCCGTTCTCAGACTGGCGTGTCAGTTGGGACAGTATAAATGTAGTTGACCCTGTATACACTGTTCCGCTGCTTATCGGACTGGCCATGAGCTGGTGGCTAAGGAACAAAGGTCATATGTGGCAATGGCCTAATTATATAGGATTGCTCTTGAGTTCGATTTATCTGGTGTTCACCCTCGCACATAAGGAGATCATAGAGGAGCGAATCTACGAACAACTGAATGAGCAGAACATAGAATATGATCAACTATTGACGGTGCCTGTGAAAGTGGGAAATATTATCTGGTATGGCGTTGCCAGGAATAGTGATACGCTTCATCTGGGAAAGTATAACAGTGTATATGACAACAAGATAGAATTTCATTCATTCCCTATCAATGCGCATCTTCTGGATAAAGTAGATGCGCATACTCGAGAGCGTCTGATCTGGTTTTCAAAGGAATTTTTTACAGTGGCCCAAAAAGATGGTGTGATAAGATTATACAACATGCAGTGTGATATGCAGGGTATACGTGAATATGGTGACTACAAGGCCCCGACGGCATTTTATTTTCAATTGACGCCCTCAGAAGAGGGCTATGACCTATCAATAGGTATGCACAAAAAAGAAGAAGAATGAAACACCAATATTATGTATCGGGAATGAGTTGTCAGGGTTGCGTGTCGCACGTTGAAAATCATCTTGAACAACTGGATGAGGTGGAGGATGTAAAGGTAGATCTCGAGGAGAACAAGGTGACGATCAAAATGACCTCTCATGTACCGTTGGAGGAATTGCAGAAAGCACTTGGAGAGAAGAGCCATTACAGGATATCGTCAGAACCAATTGAAGCTGAAAATGGAGGTGATGATAATGGGGAAGATCATAAAAAGTCCGGTGCCGGGGAGGCCACCTACTACTGCCCTATGCATTGCGAAGGAGACAAGACCTATGACCAGCCCGGAGACTGTCCGGTTTGTGGGATGGACCTCGTCAAAGAGGCTACGGCCCAACCATCAGGTACAACGTATACCTGTCCCATGCATCCGGAAATAGAACAGGACGGTCCAGGGTCCTGTCCGATATGCGGAATGGAGTTGGTGCCTAAAGAGACCACTGTTGAAGATGATGAAGAAGAATCGACATATAAGCGGCTATTGAAGAAATTCAAGATCGCTGTTGCTTTTACTCTGCCTATTTTTATCATCGCCATGTCCGATATGATCCCTGGAAATCCACTGGACGATTGGATGGACAAGATCTATTGGAACTGGCTTCAGTTAGCGCTCTCCATTCCTGTTGTTTTCTATGCGACATGGATGTTCTTTCAGCGCGCTTATGCATCGCTCAGGCGTTGGAACCCTAATATGTTCACACTCATTGGGATAGGTGCGGGTGCCGCGTGGCTATTCAGTGTGCTGGCTCTTGTTTTCCCATCAATATTTCCTGAACAGTTCAAGACGGAAAGCGGCACGGTACACGTATATTTTGAAGCGGCCACGGTCATCCTGACCCTGGTTTTACTTGGTCAGGTCTTGGAAGCCCGGGCACACCAGCGAACAAATTCAGCCATCAAGGAATTACTCAAGCTAGCACCGAACAAGACCACGCGGATCGTAGATGGTGAAGAAGAGGTTATTTCCATAGAGAAGGTAAAGATCGGAGATCATCTCAGGGTTAAACCTGGAGAAAAGATCCCAGTGGATGGTGTGATACTGGAAGGTAGTACTTCTGTCGATGAATCCATGATCACGGGCGAACCTGTTCCTGTAGAAAAATCGAAAGGTGATGAAGTGAGTTCAGGCACGATCAATGGAAACAAGACCTTCATCATGGAAGCTAAAAAGGTCGGTGAGGACACGCTACTGTCGCAGATCATCAAAATGGTGAACCGGGCAAGTCGCAGCAAGGCTCCTATCCAGGGATTTGCTGATAAAGTGTCATCCTGGTTCGTACCAATAGTAGTTCTCATTTCGATGATAACTTTTATAGTTTGGTCCATATTCGGACCGGAACCGCAGTTGGTCTATGCATTTGTCAACGCCATCGCTGTGCTCATCATAGCTTGTCCCTGCGCATTAGGTCTGGCGACACCTATGTCCGTTATGGTTGGCGTTGGCAAAGGAGCTAAGAATGGCGTTTTGATCAAGAATGCCGAGGCACTGGAAAGACTCGATAAAGTCGATACTCTGATCGTGGATAAAACGGGAACAGTGACCGAAGGTGCTCCAAAGGTTGAAGAAGTAGTATCGCTTACAGATAAATACTCCGAAGAACAGATCGCTAAATTCATCTATTCTGTTAATAGCAGTAGTGAGCATCCATTAGCGCAAGCAACAAGTTCATATGCTGAAAGCAAATCACTTGATAAAATGGATGTTCAGAATTTTGAAGCCATCACCGGAAAAGGTGTCATAGGTGAAGTGGATTCGCTACAAATAGCATTAGGCAATGAAAAATTAATGAAGGACAATGAGATTGAGTTTGATGATCAATCTGTAAAAAAGATAGAGGAAGCTGAAAGTAAAGGTAAGACAGTACCGATGTTGGCAATTGACGGAAAATTGGCAGGCTATATCGTTTTTTCTGATCCGATCAAGTCAACGAGTGCAGATGCGGTTAAAGCCCTGAGGAAAATGGATATTGAAGTGATCATGCTTACGGGTGATAATGAAAACACGGCAAAAGCGGTTGCTGAGGAAGTTGGAATTGAAAATATGAAAGCTAATTGTTCCCCCGAGGATAAAATGAAAGAGATCGAGCGGCTTCAGAACAAAGGAAAGAAGGTTGCTATGGCAGGAGATGGTATCAATGATGCACCCGCCCTCGCAAAGTCCGATGTCGGCATTGCCATGGATACGGGAACAGACGTCGCTATTGAAAGTGCAGGTATCACCTTACTCAAGGGGGATCTAAAGGGGATAGTAAAAGCTTTCAATTTGAGTGGAAAGGTTATGACCAATATCAAACAGAACCTGTTTTTTGCGCTGATCTATAATACGCTCGGGGTACCGGTTGCTGCGGGCGTGCTCTTTCCATTCTTTGGTCTCTTGTTATCACCTATGATCGCTGCGCTGGCCATGAGTTTCAGTTCCGTTTCGGTCATAGGAAATGCCTTGCGTCTGAAAAGTGTGGATCTATAATGAGAGTACATGGTAGGCATCCGCTTTTCAAAGGAAGTAACGAAGAAAAGAAGTTCATAGGGATGATAAGCTACATGACCATGGACGAAGAATTTTCAGAATATCAGCTTAATTACTTATTTTAAAATCGAACTTATTAATTATGATAAAACATTTACTTTTTAGAAATCCGACAACCTTTTTCTACAATACGGGACTGATCATCTTATTCCTCATTTTTTCATTGCCCAACAATTCATGGTCACAGGAAAGGCCTGACAGTATACAGTACATATTGAAGAGCGCACCTGTGACCAACACCCTGGCAACCATAAGGGATCGCCTTCGTCTGCCTACTGATCTGGCCTTTCACCCAGATTATTCGAGGAAAGAACTTTGGATCACCAACCAGGATAATGTAAATACTGGCGGTTCTACACTCACCTTGTTTGAAACGAATACGCCGGATCAAACAAGTTGGTGGCGCCGGGACGGCAATGCCTGGCATTTCATGAGTTTGCCAACTGCTATTGCCTTCAGCTCCGATAATTATAATTTTGCGACATCAACTGGTGTATTCGATGCCAATCATAATGGCACGGATTTTACCGGTCCGACACTGTGGTCCAGTGATCCTGATATTTATGCCCAACCATCCGGTGGTAATGGAAGCCATCTGGATATGCTGCACGGATCTCCATTTTCTATGGGAATCGCCCATGAAAAGGACAATGCTTTTTGGGTCAATGATACGTATTGGGGGTCGTTGGTGAGATATGATTTTGTCAATGATCACGGTCCCGGTAATGATTATCATGCCGATGGAAAGATTTGGAGATATGAGGAGATCCGCATGCGTAGATTACTCGACATCCCCGCTCATATGGTGATCGATAAAGATCGTCGTCTGTTATATGCCGTCGACAATGGGGGCAATCGAGTTATAGTTTTGAACATTGATAGTGGTGAAAAGGAAAGAGAGCTCCCTTTGAAAAATGAGAGGTTAGATGAACACTTCAGGATGATGAATGCGGAGTTTGAAGTGATCCTCGAAGACAGATTTGTGCAACCATGCGGTATTGAGATTTTCGATAAGTATTTGTTGATCGGAGATTATAGCAACGGACATATAACGGTATTTGACAGGAATGACGATTATAACGAACTGGGTGTTATAGAGACTGAGGAAGGAGCGGGACTCACAGGTATTGCGGTAGGTCCGGATGGTAACATCTATTATACTAACAGGACCAAGCATATTGCAGGGGTTATCTCTGCTGACCCACAGGTTGTATCAACGGTGGATGAGAAAGAACAGGATATCATATCGATTTCACCAAATCCTGTTTCCTCTGATCATGTGACGATCACGACCTCCAGAGAGGGTGTTTTACGTATTTATAACTCTATAGGATCGGTATGCAGGGAGATGAAAGTGAACCCGGAATCTGATACAAGGATAAATATGTCAGAATATGGGAAAGGAGCATATTATTTTGTACTTACCCATGAGAAAGGAAGAGCATCAAATACCTTGATTAACTTATAGCCATTTCTGGACCAATTCAGATTTACTAAGAAATGTATTGATTGCTTGAATATCCGTTGATTGGAGGGGTCATGTGGTCACTTAGGGCGAAATAATTAATACAGCCATAATTTACTACAGTCTACCGTAGTAATAACATGGATATTTTTCTAATTTAACCGTGTGAAAGTGCGGAGTCTATATCGTTTGATCGCTCTTTGTATGGCATTTGTTTTGCTGACCTCTACTTCGGGGATCGGATTGGATTTTCATATATGCAGTGGGCATATTGCGAGCCTGGCTATCTGGAAAGATGCTCCCAATTGCCTGGAATTAGCTGCTAAGTCCTGTTGTTCTACCAAATCAGCGAAGAAAGCAGCTTGTACTTCCCCTAATAAAGAATGTCACCCTGGTTGTTGCAAGGATGTAGAGATAATTATGGATGCCGAACTGGATTTGGTTCTAACTTCTCAACTAGCATCTGATGACGATGTAGGTAAGAATATATCAGATGTTTACACTGGTTCGATTCAGGGATTTCGATCCGACACCCGCTACGCAATTCCGTTTATCATCAACTACAGGCCACCTCCTAGACAGGTTGGCACAACATTATCCCTATATCAATCGTGGCTCTTATAGTTTCCTTTCTCAGAAGTCAGTTATTGTTCTGAACAAGTCAGAACCCGATCCTATTTTTCTTATTTAAAAGTTTTGTCATGAAACATATAAGTGCCTTTCTATTCATCCTTCTGTCAGTTTCTTTTATTGGAGCTCAGAAACAAGTCTTTCTCAATATTGAACAGCTGGCAGGAAATGAACCGTTGGTTATGTCCAATTCCTATTCAACCGATGCGGGCTACGACCTCAACTTTACGCGATTACAATACTATATCTCAGAAATATTCATTATTCATGATGGCGGCCACGAAACCAAACTGGATGGCCTTTACATACTGGCAAATGCGCTTGAGGATACAGGTTATGATCTTGGTCAGGTGGATGTGGCCAATATTGAGGGGATAAGATTTCATATTGGAGTAGATGAGAAAAATAATCATTCAGATCCAGCACTATGGCCGTCAGATCACCCGCTAGCACCTCGATTCCCCACAATGCACTGGGGATGGGCAGCAGGCTATCGGTTTGCAGCCATTGAAGGTAAAGCCGGTCTGGGATTGGCTTTCACATACCAGGTCCATGCACTCGGTGATCAGCACTATGGAGCCGTCGAACTAGCAGTCACACCAAGGTTCGAAGGTGATGAGATACACATCGATCTCAGAGCTGACTACCTGAGGTTATTCGATGGCCTTGACGTATCCTTTGGGTTGATAGAACATAGCGATGCCCCCAAAGCCGCTCAGCTCCTGACAAATTTAAAGGAAAAGGTATTCACGGCAGCCTCGATTACCTCGACGAATTCTCTCAATTTTGACGGTGAATTTTCAGTACTTGGGAATCCTGTTTCTGATAAAATAGAAGTTAAGTATGACCTTCAGGCTTATGAGCAATGTACGGTACGATTGATCTCGGCTTTTGGCCAGACTCTCGAAGAGGTGGTTGTCTCTGATTCAGGAATACTGACTTTCGGAGTGTCAGCTAATGGCCAGTCACATCTGGTTCTTGCGAACCGAGGGCAAGTTCTGAAGACCATTCAAGTGATCTCTCAATAGGAGAAACAAATGCGGATCCTGTCCACACATGGCTTCCTATTAATATTGCTTGTTTTAATAGTGGCATGCGATATGCCGGGTTCGAAAACCTTGGCACCCGCTGCCTATTATCCACATATTCCAGATCACTTTCCGAATATGAAATACCCGGTGGGGAATGAATGGACAGAAGAGAGGTGGCTATTGGGTAAGAAGATGTTCTACGATCCGGTATTCTCAGATGATGGTTTGGTCAGTTGCGCTTCCTGCCATAAACCGCACCTGGCATTCAGTGATGATAGGGCATTCAGTGTAGGCTCAGAGGGTCAATTTGGCAGGAATAATGCGCCGAGCCTCACCAATATCGGCTATCACCCATATTTTACACGGGCGGGTGGGGTTCCTACTCTGGAGATGCAGGTGTTAGTGCCTATCCAGGAACATGACGAGTTCAATACCAACATTTTGCTGATCGCTAATAAGCTCAATGAAGATCCTGAATATGTAGAGATGAGCCGGGCGGCCTATGGCAGACCGGTGGACTCCTATGTGATTACCCGGGCATTGGCCAACTTTGAACGAAGTTTGGTCAGTGGTGACTCACCCTATGATCGGTATCTTGCTGGGGATTATGACGCTCTTTCGACATCGGAGAAAAGAGGCCTGGAGCTATTCAATAGCGATCGACTGGCTTGCAGTAAATGTCACAGTGGTTTCAATTTTACCAATTATGCTTTTGAGAACAATGGGCTTTATGCAAGCTACAAATCCGAAGGTAGGAAGCGATTGACAGGCCTTGATGCGGATAAGGCATTGTTTAAAGTGCCAACCCTCAGGAATATAGGGGTTACGGCACCTTATATGCATGACGGGTCTTTGGAAACCCTCGATGATGTACTTGACCATTACAACTCAGGGGGGTATTCACATCCCAACAAAAGTTCTATGATCCGGTCTCTCGACATGAGTGAGCCGGAGTTGAAAGACGTCAGAAACTTTCTTTTATCACTGACGGATGATTCATTTATCAATAATCCTTATTTCCACTAAGATGAAAAGGTATCCAATTTTTACATTAATTGTTATTACGGTGATGATGGCTTGTCAGAAAGATGGCGAAGAACCTATCAATGCCGTTTATGATCCTACTCCATATCAGATCGATATTGGCTATTTCCCTCCACCAGACCTGCCTTCAGATAACCCCCTTACTGTAGAAGGAGTAGAATTGGGCAGGATGTTGTTTTATGAAAAAAGATTATCCAGGGATGGATCTCAATCCTGTGCTACATGTCATGTTCAACTAGATGGGTTTTCCGATAAAAATCAATTTAGCGAAGGTGTGGAAGGCAAACTGGGCCGCAGACAGGCCATGCCTGTATTCAATATGGCCTGGCATCCTGATGCATTCTTCTGGGATGGACGGGCAGCTTCGCTACGGGAACAAGCCCTAATGCCTATTCAGGACCCTCTTGAGATGAATGAATCCCTGGACAATGTAGTCGCAAAGCTCTCTTCCTCAGAAAGGTATAAAAAGGCATTTATAGAGGCTTTCAATAGTGATACGATAACTCCCGAGAGGATGGGTTTGGCAATGGAACAGTTCATGTTGTCATTGGTATCTCATGATTCCAAGTTTGACAAGTACCTGGCCGGTGAAGCTGATCTTACTCCGGCAGAGGAAAGAGGAATGAAGCTTTTCAACACGGAATTCGATCCCAACGGAATAGAGAAAGGTGCGGAGTGTTTTCATTGTCATGCTGGTTTCAATTTCGTCAATAATAAATTCATGAACAATGGACTTGACGCTGAATCCGATTGGGAGGACCTAGGGATGTATGAAGTAACCGAGATCGATGAGGACAAAGCGAAGTTTAAAACACCAAGCCTGAGGAATATTGCGGTCACGGCTCCCTATATGCACGATGGCAGATTTGCCACACTGAGGGAGGTTCTGGAGCATTATAACACAGGTGTGAAACAATCGCCGACCATCGATCCGCTCATGCAATATAATGTGGATCCAGGATTGGGGCTCAGTGATCAGGACATAGATGATCTCATCGCATTTTTGCATACACTGACCGATGAAACGTATCTCAACAATCCTGACTATCAGGATCCCTTCTAGAAAAGCACCACTTCTGAGGATCGCGAAGAATAAGAGCGCTCCAAATGGCCTTTTCACGAGTCGGTAGATGGCTGGATAGCAGATATTTTCTGTTTTTCGGAAGAAACCTGCCCAGGCTTTCTGAAATATAATTGAGCAAAGGCAGGAGAGGTCAGAAATATTATTTGTTGCAGTAATATTTCAACATACCTTATTTGGTGATTTGGCACTACAGGTTTTGAAGAGAGCAAATGACTTATATATGCCTCCAAAATGCTTTTGTTTATAGGGCTTTTGACAGTATATTTGCGCAGATTTTAAAAGCCCTTCAATTAGAAAGAAAATATGGCGAATACAGGACGAGTAATACAGGTCATCGGTCCGGTTGTCGATGTTAGTTTCGATAAAAATCAGGAATTACCAGATATCTTCAATGCCCTTGTCATCAAAAGAGAAGGTGGTGAAGAACTGGTTCTGGAAACCCAGCAGCATCTGGGAGAGGACAGTGTGCGTGCCATCGCAATGGATTCTACGGATGGATTGCAACGGGGTACTGAAGTAATTGACCAGGGAGCACCGATCAAAATGCCTACAGGCGAAGCGATAAAAGGTAGGCTCTTCAATGTGACAGGTGATCCTATCGATGGCCTGCCTGAAGTCGAAAAAGAGGACAGTGGACGTGCCATCCATGCTAAACCGCCTATTTTTGAAGAACTTTCAACCGAGACAGAGGTATTGTATACTGGAATCAAGGTGATCGACTTGATCGAGCCTTATGCAAAAGGTGGTAAGATCGGACTCTTCGGTGGTGCAGGTGTGGGAAAAACTGTACTGATCCAGGAGCTGATCAACAATATTGCGAAGGGATATGAGGGTATTTCTGTGTTTGCGGGAGTAGGTGAGCGAACAAGAGAAGGTAATGACTTGCTTAGAGAGATGCTGGAAGCCGGAATTATCAATTACGGTGAGGATTTTATGAAGTCCATGGAAGAAGGTGGCTGGGATCTTTCCAAGGTAAGCGAGGATGACCTGAAAAAAAGTAAGGCGACCTTTG
>JAWVZH010000004.1:0-56201 GCA_033722295.1 Saprospiraceae bacterium | reverse complement strand
TATGTCTCAAGGATTTACAGATACAATAATGTTGATCCGTCCAGCGAGTTTTGACTACAATGTTCAAACTGCACGGACTAATGCCTTTCAAGTAGCAGTTGATGCTGAACATGAAGAGCTTCAGAAAATGGTATTGCCGGAATTCGATGCTTTTGCTGCAACCCTGAGAGCTGCTGGCAGTAAGGTAGAGGTCTTTGTGGACACGGTGGAGCCTACCAAGCCGGATGCGACATTTCCCAACAACTGGATCAGCTTTCACGAGGAAGGGACAGTAATAATGTATCCCATGTTTGCACCTAACAGGAGAAGCGAGGTAAGAACCGACATTGTCGAATCTATGAAAGAGAAGTATGGTTTCGACCGTGAGGTGGACTTCACACATTATGCCAACGCCAGAATATTTCTGGAAGGTACCGGAAGTATGGTATTGGACAGGGAAAACAAGATCTGTTATGCCTGTCTTAGTCAGCGAACAGATGAGAGACTCCTCAATGAGTTTTGTGAATTGATGAAGTATGATCCTGTAGCGTTTGATGCTGTAGACAAGAATGGCCAGGAGATATACCACACTAATGTCATGATGGCCCTGGGACCTGATTATGCCGTTCTGTGTGTGGAGAGTATTGAAGATAAGGATGAAAGAAGGGGACTCATAAAAACCCTTGCGAACTCGGGCAAGGAAATCATACCTATAACGTCTTCGCAGATGGTGGCTTATGCCGGAAACATGCTCCATGTGAGGAATACCAAAGGAGAGGATATTCTTGTCATGTCTAAGCGAGCTTATAACATCCTGATCGACTCACAAATAGAAAAGCTGGAATCACGGGCCAAGTTGCTCCCAGTCGAGATCCCTACGATAGAGACCGTGGGTGGTGGAAGTGTAAGGTGTATGATGGCTGAAGTTTTTTACCCTTAACGCGCTTATCCACCCGACCTATATAGCCATTAATTACAGGACTATCCCGCTTCATGATCCTGCCCGAAGAAAACAAATTAAACTTTAGTTTATATAAGAATTCTTTATATATACCCGAAGCATGTTAAATTTGTGGTATTGTTAAAACAAAATCTGAGCAATGAAACGAATTTTTACATTGTCTTTATTCGTTTTTGTCAGTTTGCTTTGTACTGATATCACGGCACAAAATACCGTGAAAGGCAAGGTAGTTGATGAAAACACAGGAGAAGGCCTCGTGGGTGCCAACGTCATGGTTGAAGGCACTACGATAGGGGCTATTACTGATCTTGATGGAAGCTTTACCATCAAAAATGTATCTGATGGCGAGGTCAACTTCGTCGTCAGCTATTTGGGATTCGAAAACAAGGTCTACTCTGCTGACGTGGAGGGAGATACAAATGTCGGCAAGATCAGCCTGGAACCTGCAGCAGTAGGACTCGCTGAGGTAAATGTACTTGCTGATGTGGCGATCAACAGACGTACACCTGTGGCGGTATCGACCATCTCATCTACAACGATCGAAGAAAAGCTCGGCAACCAGGAATTTCCCGAGATCATGAAAATGACTCCTTCGATCTATACAACTAAAACGAGTGGCGGATTCGGAGACTCCAGGATCAATATCCGGGGTTTTGCGCAGGAAGATGTCGCTCTCTTGATCAATGGTATACCTGTGAATGGAATGGAAGATAATAAGGTATATTGGTCCAACTGGGCTGGACTTGGTGATGTTACAAGGACGATCCAGGTTCAAAGGGGACTGGGTGCCTCTAAACTGGCTGTCGCCTCTGTAGGTGGAACTATCAATATCATTACCAATTCCACAGATCAGAGAAAAGGTGGAAATGTTTTCACCTCATTCGGTAATGACAATTACTTCAAAACCGGAGTTACTCTATCTACCGGTTTGACTGAAAATAACTGGGCCTTCACTTTTAGTGGTAGTCGTACGACTGGTGATGGTTATATCGATGGCAACTATATCGATGCCTGGTCTTATTTCTTTTCAGTATCAAAGCAGATCAATGAAGATCACCTCTTGATGCTGACCGGTTTTGGTGCACCACAGCGTCACGGACAAAGAAGTTTTGAGCATCCTCTTGATGATCTCAAGAATACTTACGGCATCCGATGGAATGATGACTGGGGTAAATACAGAGGTGAAGATTTCGGATGGAGGGAGAACTTCTATCACAAACCACAAGTTGGATTGAATCACATCTGGCAGTTGAGTCCACAGACAGAGATCGTTTCTTCTGCTTATTTCTCAATCGGAAGAGGTGGTGGAACCGGAGATATCGGTTCTGTTCGAGAATTCCTCATCCCTAACAACACATATGGTCAGGAGAATTTCGACCGTATAGCAGCCTGGAATGCAGGAAGAGGAACGCTTAATTCTGTCTTCGGAGAGCTTGATCCTGTTTCTGCTGTGAGATATAGCATGAATGGAGGAGATTTTGAAACAGGTCAAATAGCTTCCAATGAAAACGGTGGTACCATCAAACGTGCATCTATGAATGAGCACGAGTGGTACGGATTTCTTTCAAATGTCAGACACGAGATCAACCCCAACCTGACATTCTCAGGCGGTATCGATCTCAGGTGGTACCATGGTTCGCATTACAGAAAGGCCATAGACCTCTTGGGTGCTGAATACTGGTTTGATGATGACAATATCAATGAAATGGATGACCAGATCACTTACATCGATGGTACTGATACCATCACGGAGTCTGGTAATCTAGTAAGGCCAAAGACAGATGCTGAAAGGCTATTCGGTTCTGTGCCTGACGATGAGAAGATCGATTATCACAACGACGAAGATATCAACTGGTATGGTGCATTCGGACAGTTGGAATACAGCACTGGCGACCTGTCAGTATTCGTATCTGGTGCTTTCAACTATACACAAATGAGAAGAATAGATTTCTTCCAGAAGACACCTGAAAACAATACAACTGACTGGTTGAACTTCATTGGTGGTAATGTCAAGGCTGGAGCGAACTATAATTTGAACGAGAATAATAACGTCTTCGTTAATGTTGGTTACATTTCCAGAGCGCCATACTTCGATGCTTTATTCCCAACGTTCGACAACGATGCGGCCAACGAAGATGCCGAGAATGAAAAAGTTTTGGGTATCGAAGCAGGATACGGCTATAACAGTAGAGGCCTTCGCCTGAATGTTAATGGTTACTATACTCAATGGTCAGACAAGACTGAGGTGCAATCTGCCAGAGATCCAAACAATCAAACTCTCTTCCTGAATTTGCTGGGTGTTGAAGCTCTGCATATGGGAATTGAAGTGGATGCGGCGTTCCGAATTGGAAGTAACTTTGATGTAACAGCAATGGGTTCTTTTGGAAACTGGGAATGGCAAGGCACTCCTAATGGAGTAGTGACTGATGACCAGCAGAATGTGATCAGGGAAACAACGCTTTACCTGGATGGTGTGAAAGTTGGAGATGCTGCCCAAACAACTATTGGTGTAGGAGCTGCATATGAAATTCCTACAACTGGATTGAGTCTGGATGCACAGTACTTGTACTATGACAACCTGTATGCTGCATACGATGTTGCCGATCGCGACGATGAGGCCACAGCTGGTCAGGATCCTCTGAAATTGCCAAGCTACGGACTTGTTGATGCAGGATTGACCTGGGAGTTCAATTTCATGGGTCAGGATTCCAAATTGAGGGTCAACGTATACAACTTGTTTGATGAGTTGTATGTATCTGAGGCCTTTGACACAGATGGTGACCTTCTGGATACTCGCGGCTGGTATGGATTCGGAAGAACTTGGAATGCGACATTCAAGCTCAACTTCTAAACGTAGAGTGAAAGAATCGATTCCGATTTTGGAATGATTTGAAATACGACTAATTTAAAGGGCTGCCATCGTGCAGCCCTTTTTAATCCAAAGTTGCCACATGCATAGAGTTCTGTCCTTCCTTACAGCTATAGTACTCCTGACGTCAACCGGAGTGCGATCACAGATTGTCATTACCGAGATCATGTACAATCCCCCGGAATCCGGTCAGGACTCTCTGGAGTTTATCGAGTTGTACAACAACAGTGGATCTACGCTGAACCTAACCGATTATACCTTCGATCAGGGTATACAGTTTACCTTCCCTCAATTTCTTTTGGAGCCCGAAGGTTATGTCGTGATCTGTACAGACACTACGATACTGGAAAACTTATTGGGGATCACGCAGGCCTTTCAATTTGAAAGTGGAGCTCTTTCCAATGGGGGAGAGGACATCATCATTCTAGATGCCCAGGGCAATATCGTCGATGTGGTTGACTATGAGAATGGAGGTGATTGGCCGATTGAAGCTAATGGAGAAGGTTCGAGCCTGGAGTTATGCGATGTGGATCGAGACAATGCGGATCCTGCTAACTGGAAGGCTTCTGAAAGTGCGAAGGGGATCGTGATCAATGGCCGGGAACTGAAGGCGACACCGAATGGTGAAAATCAAGTCTCCTGTGCCGATCATACCGTAATGGTATTCAGTAACTATTTTGATCCCGATACGCTGACCATCAACTTGGGGGAGACCGTAGAATGGATATGTGTGGAAGGAAATCATAATGTCAATGGCACACTGGCTACATTTCCGGATAATCCGGAAGGTTTTACGAGCGGAGCACCCGAAAATGCCCCGTGGAGTTATTCTCATACTTTCGAAATTGAGGGTAATTATAATTATCGGTGTGATCCGCATTTCCTTCTTGGAATGGTCGGATACATCACTGTCGAGGACAATCAACCCATACCATTGATCATCACGGAGATCATGTATAATGATCCCGGGTCGGATTCGTTGGAATTCATCGAGATCTATAATGGAAGCGATGTTCCGATTCAGCTCGATGGTTACAGGATGATCAATGCCATCGATCACCTCTTTCCCGATATGATGATCCCGGAACAGTCATTCCTTGTACTGGCAAGGGATAAAGGAAAGGTGGATGCAGCTTTCGGAATCAATTCAATTCAATGGGATGAGGGACAATTGAATAACTCCGGGGAGGCTATCGAACTAATTGATCCGCAAGGTAATTCGATAGACAGGGTCGATTATGAATCGGAATCTCCTTGGGACGACAGGGCTGATGGTACTGGGCGTTCCCTGATATTATGTGAGCTTTTTGCAGATAATAATGCGGCGTCTAACTGGTCGGTTTCAAATAACTCCACAGGGGTCACGGTCTCTGGATTAGACATATTCGCCAATCCGGGAGGAGAAGATGAATGCGAGGTCATTAAGGAAATATATCCCCTGCGTTCTATTGCCGATGTTACAACTGTGGATGCGGATGGTCTTCCAGATTCGTTGGGTGTCCAGTGCGCTCTTCAGGGGATTGTCTATGGCGTGGACCTCCAGGGGGGTAATAATATTCAATTTACATTGATCGATCAGACCGGTGGGATCGGAGTTTTCAGTACCGATAATTTCAATTATACAGTTACTGAGGGTGATGAGCTTGTGTTGAAAGGAAGTATCGATCAGCTCAATGGTCTTACACGGATCAATCCTGATTCTTTGAAGGTGATCTCATCTGGCAATACCTTGTCTCCTGCACGGGAGATCACCGAGCTCAACGAATCGACAGAGTCTGAATTTGTAGTAGTTGACGCCCAACTCAACCTCGTGGATGTCGGTCAGTGGGATGATTCAGGAAGTTCTTTCAACTTTGAGGTTACTGATGGGACAAACAACTATAGTGTAAGGATCGATAGTGATACTGATATAGCAGGCAGACCTGCTCCTACAGACCCATTCAGGTTGTTCGGTCTTGGCGGTCAGTTTGATACGTCGGAACCTTATACCAGCGGATATCAGCTACTGCCGAGGTATTATGATGATTTTGACTTCAGTGTGGCAGTGGATGACGAGAGACTTTTAGGTCTTGAAATTATTCCAAATCCTGTTAGAGGGATCCTGGTGGTCAAAGGATGGGAAAATAGTTTTCGTGGGAAATTGATGGATCTTCATGGCCAGGAAATAGCCTATACCAGAACAGGTATCCTGAATTTATCGGATCTGAATCCCGGGTTGTATGTTTTAGGGATCAGCGCATCCGGCGGAGGAGCGATTGTAAAAAAGATTATTAAGCAATAAGACAGAATTCATGTCAAAGAAAGTTGGATTAGCCCTCTCAGGGGGTGCTTTGAGAGGCATATTTCACCTTGGTGTTCTGGAAGCTCTTGACGAGATGGAAGTTCCAGTAGACATATTCGGAGGTACAAGCTCCGGTGCGATAGTAGCAGTATTATATGCCAATCGTCATTCTCCTAAGGAGATTTTAAAGATCAGTACCAATGGCTCGTTATTGAAAATGTTTAATCTGAGATCCTGGAGTGGTGGATTATTGACTCTGGGTTACCTTGAGAAGATACTGGCCGAGAATCTGAATTGTAAAAGTATTGAAGACCTCGATGTCCCAGTTATCGTCACAGCCACTAATATGCTGACAGGGAAGGTAGAACTTTTCGATAGTGGTGACATAGTTCACATCGTAAAGGCCAGCAGTTCGATCCCCATCATGTTTTCTCCGGTTTCAATGAATGGACAATTGTATATAGATGGCGGCATAGTATTGAATTTGCCTGCTTCACCCATAAGAAAGCACTGCGATGTCTTGATCGGCAGCAATCTCGTTCCGGACCTCGAGATCGACAGAGAGGACGTCAGCAATTTATTAAAGCAGGCAGGCCGCACGTTCGATCTCGTCGTCTTCAACAACATAATTCCGGAACTGGAGATCTGTGACATTGAAGTCACATCAAAAGACCTGGCTGGATATGGCCGATTCGAGTTTTCCCGCATGTCGGAGATGTTCGACCTGGGATATGAGGCGATGATGGGGAAAAAGTCGGAGTTAATGAATTTACTGTAAGATTAGAGAGAGAGGATTTTTGAAGGTGAAGAGAACGCTTTGAGTTCGATTAATGGATGATCGGGGTTCTTAGCGTTCGGGTGTATTTGTATCAAGTATCAGGTAATTGGGTAGTCGGGAAGTCAGGTATTCAGGAAGTCCTGTTGAGCCGTCCCTCTTGGATTAAATGATGGTGCTGCATTGATTTTAAATTTGAGTCATCCCTCTGGGACTGTTCGGGCTGGTGTGGTGCTGCGCAGGGCGGCTAAAATTCTACGTCCTGACATTATTCAAGTGTGCCGTTATTACGATAAACGATAAACGATAAACGATAAAAGATACACGACAAGATTTTCAGTCCAATGCCACCTTGGCCTTCGATATGGGAGTCAGAGTTACGCTGATGTTGTCCTTCATCGTGGTGGCAAGAGACAGCCCAACATAATCGACTTTTACAGGAAATGATTTGTGTTTTCTGTCGATCAGGACGGCCACTTCCATCTTCTTGGGCAGGACTTCCAGAAAAGGCTTGAAAGCAAAGAAGATCGTTCGGCCTGTATTTGCCACATCATCCACAACTATCACCGGTTTATTCTTGACTACCTTGCTCTCCACGCTCATGTCGATCTCTGCAGAAAGAGGGTTGGCGGGATTGAGTTTGATATTGACCATTGTAATGGCTTTGTCTGATATTCTGAGTAGTTGTTTTTCGAGCAGTTTGGCAAACTTCAGCCCATTATTGTTGATGCCGGCAAGAATGATCTCTTTCGCCTCAAAGTTGTTCTCCACGATCTCAATGGCTAGCCTGTTGATCTTTTGTTCTATCTGTTTACCGCTGAGTATTTCCATTTATTATGGCCCTTAAGGAAGTTTCGTGATTATCTTTATACATCGTAAATTTATTCAAACGCGATCAATCTTATGCTAGAAGCCGTCATATTTGCCTTAGTTACTCTTGCAGCTTTTGGATTGGCCTATGTGCAATTCAATGCCATTCGACAAAAGATCAACCTGGGCAAAGATGAGGATATAACGGGAGACAGCGTAGCACGTTGGAAGAATGTTTTGCTCGTCGCCTTTGGACAAAAAAAGATGTTCAAAAGATGGTTGCCTGCTATATTTCACTTGTTCATATACGTGGCCTTCCTTTTTACTCAGATCGAACTTATTGAGATTCTCATCGATGGTTTTACTGGTCAACATCGCTTCTTTGCCGACAAGATTGGCATTTTTTACCCTTTAATGATCAATATAATAGAAGTCCTTTCTGTCCTTGCGTTCGTCGGCACGATAATTTTCCTCTGGAGAAGAAATGTCCTGAAGGTCCCAAGGTTCTGGACCAGAGAGATGACCTCCTGGCCGAGATTGGATGGTAATCTGATATTGATCGGTGAGCTGTTGCTCATCACGGGTATAATGAGTATGAATGGAGCGGACCTCTTGCTTCAGGAAATAGATCCTGCGCATTATCCCGATACTGGTCCCTTGTTCATTTCGTCTGTCACGTCATCTTTGTTTTTTGAGGGGCTTAGTGAAAGCACCCTGGTAGTGATCGAAAGAGCGGGCTGGTGGTTACATATTTTGGTAGTTTATGCGTTCCTGAACTACTTACCCCACTCCAAACACCTGCATATCTTTCTTTCATTTCCGAATACCTATTTCGCCAGGTTGAAGCCGAGAGGTAAAATGCTCAATATGCCGGAGGTCATGAACGAGGTCAGATCAATGTTAGGGTTAACATCGGAATCTGAAGTTGAAATGAGTGAGGAACTCCCTGAATTTGGCTCGAAGGATGTCTTTGATCTTTCTTGGAAAAATCTGATGGATGCCTATTCATGTACGGAATGCGGGCGGTGTACTGCGGTTTGCCCCGCACATATTACTGGTAAAAAACTGTCCCCGAGAAAGATCCTCATGGATATCCGTGACAGAGCTGATGAGGTAGCAAAAAAAATTGGCATTAACGGCTGGAATTCATCAGACCATGAAGGTTTTGATGATGGTAAATCGCTGTTTGATTATATCTCTAGAGAAGAGATCCGTGCTTGTACCACTTGCATGGCTTGCGTGGAGGCATGTCCCGTGCTTATCGATCCTTTGGAGCCGATATTGAAATTAAGGCGATATGAAATTCTCACTGAATCCTCCGGGCCTTCGGACTGGATGCCTATGTTTACAAGCCTTGAGAATAATGGTGTAGTCTGGCAAGTAACAGAGTCGCGTACCGCCTGGACAAATGATGAAAACTAAATCTTATGAAAGTCAGAACAACTATTTTTTTACTCTTCTTTCTTTCCATCGGTATGGCTCAGCATACTTTTTCTATTGTTGCCATCGATGAAAAAACTGGTGAGATCGGCAGCGCAGGGGCAACTTGCCTCGATGACAATTCTTTCCCTGGTTCTGGGGGTGCCATCATCATTAGTGATGTAGTTCCGGGTGTTGGTGCCGTTCATACTCAGTCATATTGGAATGAATTCAATCAGCAGAATGCCAATCTCAGGCTTAAGGACGGCCTGAAAGCAAGCGAGATTATAGAATGGCTCGTTGATAATGACATACAGGGTCGACCGGGTCTCCGCCAGTATGGCGTGGTGACTACTGTTGGCGATCTGGATGCTGCAGCTTTTACCGGAGATGACTGTCTGGATCAAAAGAAGCATGTTGCAGGAATGACCTATGCTATCCAGGGCAATATTTTGATCTCCGAGGCGGTCATTGACAGCATGGAACAGGCTTATCTAGACAATAGTGACAAGCCATTATGTGAAAGGCTCATGGCCGCCTTGCAGGCCGCCAATATTCCGGGCGCCGACAGCAGATGTCTGAACGAAGGGGTGTCTTCCAGGTCTGCTTTTATAAGGGTCGCGAAATCGACAGATTCTTCGGACAATTTATGGATGGATCTGAATGTGCCCGTAACCCCATTTGGTGTAGAGCCCATTGATGAACTGCAAATGCTGTTTGATGAATTCAAATCTTCCCTGAGTACAGGAGATCAATTGACCTCTTCGGGTATTCAGATGATCTCAAGTAATCCGGCGGATGGCAGAATCCATTTGATAAAGGAAAAGCCGGTCTCCGAGGAGCTTAGGGTGGATCTGACAGACCTCACTGGAAAGTCGGTCCTATCCAAGACGTGGTACAACAAAGAGGAACAGATAGAGTTGGATCTTTCCGGTCAACAAACCTTTATCATATTGGTGACCGGTGTAAATGACAGAAAAGTTTATTTCAGAAAGAAAATATTGAATCAATAAAGCGTGTATGAAGATTCCGATCTGGGCAGAAGAAGTTGAGGCTGGGCGAAAGCCGGAAATACTTTTTTGGGTGGGCTGTGCCGGCAGTCACGACGCCAGGGCACAAAAAGTAGCTAGAGCCTTTGCAACCATACTCAATAACGTTGGCATATCCTATGCTATACTCGGTGATGAAGAAAGTTGTACCGGTGACCCTGCACGAAGGGCCGGCAATGAATTCATCTTTCAAATGTTGGCGCTCCAAAATATAGAGGTGTTGAAAGGACATGAAATAACAGATATAGTCTGTACGTGTCCGCACTGTTTTAATACCCTCAAAAATGAATATCCTGAACTCGGTGGAGTATTCAATGTGAAACACTACAGCACTCTTCTGGACGAACTCCTCAAGTCAGGTAAGTTGAAGGTCAAAGATACAGACTCACAATCCCTGACTTATCACGATAGTTGCTATATGGGCCGGGTGAACGGCGTATATGAAGCACCAAGGTCGGTGATAGAATCCCTCAATCATGAAATTGTGGAGATGAACCGGATTCGATCCAATGGTTTGTGTTGTGGTGCCGGAGGAGCACAGATGTTTAAGGAGGATGAACCGGGTGACAAGCGGATCAATACAGAAAGGATAGAAGAAATGCTGGCAACCGGACAGAAAACTGTTGTAGCCAACTGCCCGTTCTGTATAACGATGCTTCAGGATGGAATAAAGGAAAAGGAAATGCAGAATGATGTTATGGTCATGGACCTGGCAGAATTGATCATACAAAAAAACAACTGGACGTGATGGACCTTATAGCATATCCACCTGAAGCCAGAGTCTGGATCTTTCAGGCCAATGATCCGGTTGACGAAGAATTTTTACCGGAAATACATGATCGGATAGGGGAGTTCACCAAGGTCTGGACGAGTCATCAAAAGCAACTGAGAGCGACGGGTAGCATCCTGCACAATCGCTTTATTGTACTCGTTGTGGACCAGTCCATGGCAGGCACTTCTGGTTGTAGTATTGACAAGGCCATGCATTTTGTCCAGTCGCTGGGCCACTTGTATGAGACCGACTTCCTGGATAGGCACTACTACACGTTCGTGGATAACGATCAGCTCAGGACAGTGCATTCCAATGAACTGCGATCGCTCTACGAGGTGGGTGAGATCGATGACGACACCCCGGTATACGACAATTTGGTAAGCACCAAAGAGGACTTCCTCGAAAAATGGGTTGTTCCACTGAAGGATTCCTGGATAAAGCGCGTCGTTTTCAAATGAAGCTTCATCGATGCATAGGTGTAGTTATTCTTACACTGTTCACCATTCTTTCTATGGGGCAGTCCGTGCCTGTTACATTCACGGTAAAAGATTATCAAAGTCGTGAACCTCTCATCGGGGCGAATATTCTGATAGAGGGTCAACCTGCGGGAGCTACTGACGAAGAGGGAAAACTGGAAGTTTTTGTGAAGAGTTCCCGACAATCTTTCAAGGTTTCCTATATAGGTTATGACCTGTATGAGGGTAGTTTTGATGTTGAGAAATTGGAGGGCCCCCGCATTGAGGTTCTTTTGCGTCCTTCTTCAACTCTGCTCAATGAAGCTACCGTAACAGGCAGCAGATATGAAAAACCACTTTCGGAGTCCACCGTATCTATCGATGTTCTGAAGCCCGACCTCATCACAAGGACGGCGGCTCCTGATATTCAGGAAGTCCTGAACAGGATGCCCGGGGTTCAATTGATGGATGGACAGGCCAATATCAGAGGCGGAAGTGGGTGGAGTTATGGTGCCGGAAGTCGCGTGGCTCTGCTCCTGGATGACATCCCCATACTTCAGGTCGATGCGGCCATTCCTAATTGGAATGATATTCCTATTGAAAATATAAGTCGTGTAGAGATCCTCAAAGGTGCTGCATCAGCCTTATATGGTTCGTCAGCTCTGAATGGCATTATCAATGTCAGAACAGACTATGCGAAATCAGAGCCGGAGACCCAATTTGCGCTACAGGGCACTTATTTTTTTATGCCGGACGACAGTCTCGATTATGGACATCGTTATTCTGCCAATGCCAGTTTTGTGCATCGGCAGAAATTTAATAGATGGGATGTTGTGCTTGGTGGATTTTACAATAACCAGGAAGATCACAACATCGGTACGTATAATAAATATGGCAGGGTCAATGCCAATGTGCGGTGGCGTATAAAAGACAACTTTGTAGTAGGGGTCAACTCGATCTTTGCCCCCGGTAAATCAAGAAATTACTTTTACTGGGATGCTAACAAATCTTTCAGAGGTGAACTTTCGAGTTTTAATCAGACAGATCGCATCAGGTTCAATATTGACCCATATATCAGGTGGCAATCCGGAGATTGGTCGCACAAGGTTCTCGGTAGGGTGTATCGGACCAACAATGACGTTGGTAAGAATCAAAGTAATGAGTCGTGGATGACATATACCGAATATCAGACACGATACAATATACGACCACTGGATGCCAATGTCATTGCTGGTGGTGTTTATACGAATACGCAAGTTGAAGCTGAATTGTACAGCGATACGGTTTTTACTAACCGTAATATTGCGTTTTATACTCAAATTGAAAAGACCTTATGGGACCGGCTCAATATTTCTGCCGGAGTTCGTTATGAGCATAATGCTCTGTTTGTTCCAGAATATATAGATGGAGATACCATTCCGGATGGACAGATCACCGAATCCCGTCCCGTATTTCGATTTGGGTTAAACTATGAATTAGGTGATTATACTTTTCTTCGCGCTTCGTGGGGTGAGGGATACCGCTTTCCGTCCATTGCTGAAAAGTTCATTGACACACAGGCCGGAGCGATAAGGGTGAGACCAAACGTTGACCTGGGATCAGAAGATGGCTGGTCTTCGGAGATCGGCATTCGACAAGGGGTTGGTGGTGGCTCATGGAATGGATTTCTTGACTTCGCGGTCTTCTGGTCGAGATACGATAATATGATCGAATTTTCAGTAGACAAGGACAATCAGGGTTTTCTGTTCTTTCAGGCAAAGAATGTGGGAGGGACCTCCATTGCCGGTCTCGAACTGAACGGCTTTATGAACGCATCCTTCGGTGACATTAACGGCAGGTGCCAGGCGGGCTATACTTTTATCGAACCAAGATTCCTGGAGTTTGACAAGAGTGGTTCCGACGCTAATGTTACCGATCCGACTTTGACACAAGGTCAGGAGAATGCCGCCAAGAGTACAAGTGAGGAGAATGTTCTCAAATACAGATCAAAGCACAACTTTAAGTTTGACATACAAATGGACTATCGCTCCTGGTTTGGCGGAGTTGGTTTTAATTATGTCTCGGAGATGCTGGCCATCGACAAGAGCCTTGTTTTTCAGGTTACCGGATTGTCGGCACCCCAGGATGATGATATGGAAGGATATCGGACGGTTGACTTCCGTCTGGGATATACCTTCGGAGCTTTCAAGCTTCAACTGCAATTGAAAAATGCCTTTGACGAACGTTATACGGCACGCCCGGCTTATCTCGAAGCACCAAGGAACCTGACCTTGAGACTGGATTATGATATTTGACCTGTGAGGGGTGGGCGTATAATGTGCGACAAACCTTCACATGACTCAGTATGTTATAGGTTAAATGTTTACGCGAATGATCACAGCCCTTCTCATTTTTCTCCTGTTTGGATGTATTGGAAAAAAGGATCAAAAGGCCAAGATTACCAATGTTCCTAAAAGTGTTGATACCCTTACGGATTCCCAATACACCTGGCAACATGAAGATCATTTGGTTAAAAGGCCTGATAAGATCGATGAAAGTGTTGGCCGGACAGCAGATAAAACTCAAATTCCTACAGGAAAGGAGAATCACCGAGGTTCTCTGACCCATAAGGACCCGGCACCATCGCAAAAGCACTTCTCTGATACGCAGGATGTCAGGAGCAACAATAAAGAAGAATCCTTTCAAGACATTACAGCACAAACATCGGAAGAAATTGAACTGCATGAGTCATTTGATGATCAATTGCAGAAATATGTGGATGCAAGCGGCAATGTTGATTACGTAAGGTGGAAGAAGGATATTAGTGAACTTCAATCCTATCTCGAGAAATTGAAAAAAAATCCTCCACAAGAGGATTGGACTCGCAATAAGATTATGGCCTATTGGATCAATGCCTATAATGCGTTCACCATAAAACTGATCCTTGATAATTATCCCCTGGAAAGCATTATGAACCTGTCGGGAGGTAAGGTGTGGGATAAAGAGTGGATCGAGATAGATGGGGAAGCCCTGAGTCTCAATGACATCGAACATGAAATACTGCGTAAAAAATACACCGATGCACGAATTCATTTCGCGGTTAACTGTGCGGCGGCATCGTGCCCGCCATTGTGGAATAGAGCATTCAATGGAGGCAATCTGAACACTTCACTTGATATGCGGACCAATGGTTTTATCAATGACAGATCATATAATCAGATATCTCCCTCGAAAGCCAGGTTATCAAAGATCTTCGACTGGTACAGGTCTGATTTCGGCGACCTTATAAAATATATCAACAGATTTTCTGAAGTCAAGGTAAGAGAAACAGCACAGCTCGAGTTTAATGAATACGACTGGTCACTGAATGAACAGTGAGCGAATGAATTTGATCAGGCATTTCGTTTCACTGGTGATCATACAATGACTTCTGATGCTGGTTTCCCTCTGATACTGCCTTTGGGGAAAAGCTTACTCGCGAGAAATCCAAAAATAAAGGCCACAGCAAATGAAGGACCCATTACGTCCAATTTTTCTATATAAGGTCCAATTGTCTCTATCTGAGGAACAACGAATTTGAAGAAAGGCACAGCTAAGAATCCACTGATCATGGAAGCTATTGCGCCTCTTTCGGTATATCCATCCCAAAACAAACTAAGAATGATCACCGGGCAAAAAGTAGCTGCGATGCCCGACCAACCAAATATGACGAACCAAAAGATAGTCCTGCCAGGTGTGCTTACAGCCACCAACAATGCAACGGTGAGTGCGCCAATGGCCATGATGAGAGTGATCAGACGACTGTATCGAGTGATCTTCTGCTGTGATATATTTGGATTATAGATCTTCTGGTACAGGTCGCGACTTAGAGAACTGCTGCCTACCACGAGCAATGAGTCGACGGTTGACATGATGGCCGAGAGGACGATTGCAATGTAAAGACCGACGATGACCAGGGGGAAAAAGTGTTCGACCACCATTGAAAGGACGTTTTGCCCGGCATTACCCATGATGGCTTCAGGGTCTGTTCCGGCTTCAGTAAAGAGATACCTTCCAATGATCCCGACCGTCACAGCTGCAGCATCTGTTAAAAGCGTATAGACGAGGGCCACCCATTTTCCTCTATTGATCTCGCTCTCGTTATTGATCGACATGAACCTGACGAAGACCTGAGGAGAGCCCAGGAATCCCAGACCGATCATAGCAAAGCCCAAAATGGTCATCAGATTCATCAGATTGAATCCCCCCGGGCCCCATACATTCAGCAGCTCAGGGTCAATCGCTCTGAGACCGGATGCGATCTCTGTGATATTGGGTATTGCAAAAAACGCAGTTATGGGAATGAGCACCAATCCGAAGAACATCAGAATACCCTGAAATACATCCGACCATGCCACGGCGATGAAGCCACCAAGAAATATGTAGGCAAGTACGATGAGAAACCCCACTATCGCTCCCGTATAATAATTCCAACCGAGAAAGGCCTCAAAAGCGGAGCCTGTGGCATCGATCTGCGCACTCACATAGATGACCACAAATATGGAAAGAGCGATCGCTGCTATTTTGCGCAGGAGAAAAGTCGTACTCTTAAAATGACTTTCCAGATAGTCCGGGATGGTGATGCTGTTGTAAGCATCCGTCCTCCTTTTAAATTTCTTTGCCATATAGATCCAGGCGATAGCAACACCCAAAACCTCACCAACAACAACCCAGTAAGTACTTACTCCACTTATCGCACCCATTCCGGTCAAACCAAGTAGCAACCATGCACTTTCACCGGTTGCTCTGGATGAAAAGGCGACGATCCAGAAATTCAGTTTCTTTCCGGCAACGTAATAATCTGAAATATTTTTGATCCTTCTTGAGGCAAATACTCCTATGAAGAATAAAACACCGAGGTAGAGGAATAAGATGATGTATTTAACTGTCATTTTGAGAAGATAAAACAAAGCCGGAGAATTTGGAAAGAAATGGTTACCTCCGGGCCTTTTACCCTATTTGTTTCAATTACGAAGTGTTAAAATCACAGTGTTATACATATTATTTTTCGTAATATGAATTCAGAGGTGTATCTTTGATATGTTCCATCCACAAATTCTACTCTTACAAGGCTGAAACTACACACGATTGCTGGTCGTAATCGAAAACTCAAAATATGAAAACTAAAGGCGTACTGTTTAGTGTGGCCATGGTATGGTCGATGTGGGGTTTTGCTGATCCGTCTTTGAAGGAAGCACCCGTGAGTTTTAAATTGGTCTGTCCGCCGGATGTGACGGTGGATTGTGATGATGATTTATCAGATCTTTCGAGATGGGGTGATGCCTACGTCTGGAAGGATTACAAGAAGGTTTCTGCTGGTCAGCCGACCATTAAGGATGAAAGGAATTCTTGCGGCATCGGTATCATTAAAAGGACATGGAGGGTAGAAGACCCCTACTGGAACTGGCATACCTGTACACAGTATATTACTGTGCGGGGAAAAGGCCTATTCGATGAAAGGGATATTATCTGGCCGGACAACTGGACTCTGGATACCTGCAGGGCAAATCTGGATCCACGCTATCTGCCTACGAGATATGCCTTTCCGAAATTCAAAAGAAAGGAATGTTCAAAACCGGCTTATTCCTATCATGATGAGTACTTCGAGTTTGGCCCGCACTGTGCTAAGCTTATACGTACATGGAGTGTCGTTGATTGGTGTCAGTACAAGCCATATCCCGGATCTACTGAAGGGAAATGGCAGCATATTCAGGTGATCAAGGTCGACCAGAAAACGCGACCGGAATTCGAGTGTCCCAAGGATACGGTTTTCTATGCGGAAGAATGTGATAGCGCCGATATTGTATTGGAGGATGTGATCGCTATTTCTAAATGCGGGGATACGCTCAAAGTAAAAAATAAATCATCCTTCGCTGAGGAATCAGGAAATAATGCGAGTGGTAAATACCCCATAGGTATACATGAGTTCTACTATACGACTGAGTATGGATGTGGAAGAGAGGCTAAGTGCAAGTTCAAGATCGAGGTCAAGCCTGCCAAGCCTCCAACGCCTTATTGCAAGAATGGCATTATTACCACATTGATGCCCATGGATACGAACGGCAATGGAATTATTGATATAGGTATGCGTGATATCTGGGCTTCCGACCTGAATGCAGGTAGTTTTCATTCTTGCTATCCCGATGCAGAGCTGATCTATTCCTTTTCTGAAGATACCAGCGATCAGGTGATAACATTCACCTGTGACAACATAGGGGTCAATGATGTGGAGATCTGGGTAACCGATGAGTTTGGTAATCAATCCTACTGTATAACTTACGTGGTTGTTCAAAACAACAACCCAAGATTGACGGATTGCATGCCTGACTCCCTTCGTAAAGCCATGATCGCAGGGAACCTTGCACTGCCTGATGGTCGAACGATCAAGGAAGTGGAAATTTCTTTATTCGGAGAAGATGCCGCATTCAGTGTTCAAACCAGACGGGATACCATAATAGATCAAAATGGCAATCAGAAGATCGTTGTTTCCCATGATACGTCATGGTACGACATAACCAGGAAAAGTATGGCGATGTCGGGTCATTATGAATTCAGGGATCTTGAAAGAAACAGATATTACGAGATCAGTGCCTCCAAATCCAAAGGCATGATGAATGGAGTGGATATTTGGGATTATTACTACCTGTACTTCCATAATTCTCCTTTTTTCAAGATCTCGGACCCGGTTGCGCTGCTTGCCGCCGATATCAATGGCGACGGGAAGGTCAATATGTTTGACCAGAACTTATTGCTTTCTGCGATATTGGATCCTTCCTGGCCGGATGCCCAATTTGAAAGTTGGCGATTTTATGACCAGAAAGCTTTTGATCAGTACTTGAGTCAAGGATTTGGTTCACTGGATAGAAAAATGAAGATCAGGGATTTGGATGACCGGGAAATGGATATGCATTTTGTTGGAGTAAAGGTTGGGGATATTGACGGTACAGTTGATCCTGAAGGTGTCCGGCAGAATTCTAGTCGTGAACGGCTTACGATCGGCATGAGAATGGAATTGGAAGGTCGTAATCTGATCCTGAATTTCGACGAGAAAGTCAAGGCAGGTCAGTTATCCATTTATTTGCCGGGAGCAAATGTAGATGATCTTCTCCTGGATGGCGGCGAAGTCAAGATTCGATCAAAAGGTGAGGGCTGGTTCACTGTTTTATGGGTACATAACGAGGGAACAGAGGAGATAGGCATGGAGATCTCGGGAAAGAAAATATTACTATCGGATATAGATGTGGACATTGATGCCATAGCCTATAATGTGGCCGGAACGCGCAAGGCGATCACAGTTGAGGCTTACAACAAAGATGAACTTGAAGTATTCAGTGTGGCACCGAATCCGGTAAGTGACATCCTGAATATTGATTTTTATTCACCACAAGAAGGTACTTACGACATCATTATATATACAATCAGTGGTCAGCAAGTATACCAGAGACCACTCGGCTCTTTCGACAACGGGCAGACGCAGATATCTATAGATGTATCAGATATGTCTACAGGTATCATGTATTACTTCAAGCTAAGAAATCAGCATTCTACAGCAGTAGGAAGTTTTGTTAAGTGAGTTTGAGGTCTACTAAGGTTTCAGAATAAAGGGGGTCTTCGGATCCCCTTTATTGTTAATGCGACCCCGGGGGTCACTTTAACACATTTTAACATTTATACTTTTCACCAATTCTCATCCTACTTGGTCGTAGGATGTTATAATCATTTGTTTATAAGCTAATTACAATGCAGGAGGTAGAATATTTACCACTCTTGGTAAATTCTAACCCCGGGGGTCGTTTTAACAATCTTCGTGCTTTCTGATAATCTTCCATTCCTGAACTATAGATGATCCAATAACTTCCATAATCGCATCATACTCCAAAACTCTTGCAAGAAGATCACTCCACTGTATTAACTCTGGATTATATTTTTGACTTCCGCTTATTCATATTTTAGAATTTTCTGTAATATTAGGTGTTCTTTTATTCATACATGGTTGATTATCTTGTCTCTGTGGGATTAGGGTATAGTGGGCATGCGCGACTTGAGGATCAATTGGATATCATTACAATGACCCTGTCAACACAGAAAAATATCAAGTATCATGGCGTGGAGAAGACTTAATGGTCGGCCATTATCCGGTGACCTCATCCAAAACGTAGAATCCTCGATCCTGCGAGAGAAAGCCGCTGGTCACCGCCTTAAATTGTGCATTGGAACCGATAGCCAGAAGAAGGGAGGAACGATAGAGTTTGCCACCGTCATTGTATTCTTACGCGAAAAGAAGGGTGGGTTCATGTTTATCAGTAACACGAAGACCCAAAATACGATGGGGCTCAAGGAACGAATGATCACTGAAGTTGCCAAATCAGTAGATGTTGCATACCAGCTTTGCCATATGCTCGAAAAACATGATATAGAACTCGAAGTACATGCAGATATAAATACAGACCCACAATTCAAATCCAACTCTGCACTAAAGGAGGCGATGGGATACATACTGTCTATGGGGTTTGTTTTCAAGGCAAAGCCACATGCTTTCGCCAGCACGTCCTGTGCAGACAAGGTCATATAAAAAAGCCGCTTCCCGGAAGAAGCGGCCAGTGGTTAGTTTTAACAGCCTTGTCTCTTTTATTCAATAATAAATCTTTGGATGAACTGGTCATTGTCACCCGATACGACCATTGAGTAGAAACCATCTTTCAGGTCATCAGTAGGGATGGCATAATTATTTAGTCCATCCAGTACCTCGTAGGTCTTAGTTTTTATATTACCACCATATGAATCATAAATGGTGACTACGACTTCCTGGGTGATCCTGGAGTTGAATGAGACATTGATCTCATTCATTTTAGAATCTGTGTAGATCGCCTGGAGCTCCATATTGTTGAGATCCAATATCCTGTCCATGAGTGCACCTTCCCTGTATTCTGTGAAGTGCTCATTATATGCTTCCGCCTCCATACCGAAAATAGGAGCGGCATAAGGTAAATAATCCGCGTCCGCCTCGTGCTTTTCTGCGATACTAAAAGTTTCTGCCACGGCAAAGACCGACGCTGATGCCATAGCATTATTTTGACCAAAAGAGGCATATCCTGACAACAGAATAAAACAGAGGATTGAGATGATGGTCCTGAATTGATACATGATAATAATTTTTGGTTCTAATAATTGCCCTTTCAAGGGCATATACTATTTTGGGACAATTATCATGCCAATATATTATGAATAATTATAATATGTTATGATCGAAATTTTTGTAACGGGAGGTACTTTTGACAAGGAATATGATTACGTGACAGGTGAACTGTACTTTAGAGACACACATATAATGGAGATGTTGGAAAGAGGGCGGAATACTGTTGATGTGGAGCTCAGAACACTCATGATGGTGGACAGCCTTGAAATGTCAAAAGAGGACCGGGAGATCATTGCGTATAATTGCGAGCGGTCTGACGCGGACAAGATCCTTATAACACACGGCACAGACACGATGGTGGAGACAGCCAGGATGCTGGCCGAACGAAAGATCCAAAAGACGATCGTACTCACCGGTGCGCTTGTACCATATGCGTTTGGGAACTCGTCAGACGGTTTCTTTAATCTGGGAAGTGCGCTTGCTTTCGTGCAGACTCTCACTCCGGGTGTGTATGTGGCGATGAACGGCCGATATTTTGATTGGGACAAGGTTCAAAAGAACAAGAAGACGGGATTTTTTGAACACGCATAATCATATTATGAAAAAAAATAATATATTAAAGTGTGTAAACAAAGAGGTTTATAAATTATCCCGTTGAATATATAAGAATTAAATTTGTTTGATCAAAGCATAGATCCGGATGAAGAAGCTCATTACATTAATACTGGTCATGGGATGTTGTACGATCCTTTTTTCACAAAACCCTGACTATGATAGAGGTATAGGTTTTAAAAGAGTCTTTACAGACTACCGTTCTATGCAAGGCGGTGATTTCTCAAAGTTCAGATCCTATAGGCCTGCATGGGAGGTGGGTTATCATCATAAACTGATAGATAACCTGAATCTTCACGTACCCCTTAGAGCCGGTGTCTTCAGCACCTCGGAAGAAGATGCCAATAACAGGAGCTTCTTTAGTTTAGATGCTCAGGCGATCTACTACTGGCAAAAGCCAGATTGGGTGTTCCGCCCATTCTTGATGGCCGGTGCTGGTTTTGTCAAGGAATTTGATGGCGACTTCGTTCCTCAGATTCCGCTTGGTGGAGGTGTATATGTCAAAATGAATGACAGGGCTTATATTCAATGGCAATCAGAGTTCCGTCTGGCTTTCATGGAGGACAGGTCAAACCTGCAGCATGGTATTGGATTCATTTATCTTTTGGGCCCTGCGGCGCAAAAGGAAATGATGGAGGAGAAAAAGGAGAAGGAAATGGAAGTTTCAAAACCTGATAGCGACGGCGATGGGATCCCGGATGAAGAGGATCTTTGCCCTAACATTGCAGGGGAAGCGGAATATATAGGGTGTCCTGATTCTGATGGTGATGGACTGCATGACGTGATCGACAAGTGTCCCGAGACCGCTGGACTCAAGGAAATGTCAGGGTGTCCTGATAGTGATGGTGATGGACTTTCAGATAGCGAGGATAAATGTCCTAACCTGGCGGGTATCGCCTCTAATGACGGCTGCCCCGCTGAAGATGATGACAATGATGGACTGCCAAACCACCTGGACGATTGTCCTTTTGATGTTGGACCCGAGGCACTGAATGGTTGCCCTGATTCTGATGGTGATGGTGTGGCAGATAAAGATGATGATTGTCCGAATGTACGTGGATCGAAGGATAACATGGGTTGTCCAAAGGTTATGGATTCTGATAATGATGGTATAGCGGATAACCAGGACGATTGTCCTGATCAGGCAGGCACCATTGAAAATAATGGTTGCCCGGAGGGAACGGACAGCGATGGTGACGGTGTAATTGACGCCCGCGATGATTGCCCGAATACTGTCGGACTTATCGCATTTAATGGGTGTCCAGATACTGACGGTGACGGAATAGAGGATTCAAAGGACAGTTGTCCAAGAAGTGCAGGACCTGCAGATAATGGCGGTTGTCCCGAAATTTCAAAAGAAGATAAAAGGACGCTTGAAATAGCGATGAGAGCCGTTCAGTTCAGCACTGGAAGATCGACCCTTAAGACTGAATCGTTCAGGATCTTGAACCAGGTAGCAGAAATAATGAGAAAGTATCCGGATTACAATCTTATGATATCCGGTCATACTGACAACAGCGGAAGTGCGACGGTGAATCAGCGTTTATCGGAAAAACGGGCGCAAACCTGCTATGAATATCTGATATCAAGAGGTATAGCCTCAAAACGCATGGGCTATACTGGATATGGTGAAACGCGTCCTGTGGCTGACAATGCGACAGCAGAAGGAAGATATCTTAATAGAAGAGTGGAATTTGACCTGATTCCGGCCTCTCAAAAGTAGTATCGACATTTATCACGGAAAGCGCTTCCTGACCTTGTCTGATTTTTGATGGACAGTATCGCGAAGCGCTTTCTTGTAATTCAGAATCTTCTGCTGGACTTTTTCATCGGACGCGCCTAATATTTGAGCGGCCAGCAATCCGGCATTCTTAGCACCGTTAAGGGCAACAGTTGCTACTGGAACACCTCCTGGCATTTGGAGGATACTCAAAATAGAATCCCAGCCATCGATGGAATTCGAAGATTTAATAGGTACACCTATAACGGGGAGAGGTGTGACCGACGCTATCATCCCTGGCAGGTGAGCCGCCCCACCTGCACCCGCTATGACAACACCGAATCCATTCTGATGGGCTTCACTTGCGAAAGACATCATTTTCTCTGGTGTCCTGTGTGCTGAAACGACATCCAGCTCATAAGGTATACTCAATTCTTCCAGGACCTCTGAAGCGGACCTCATGATTGGAAGATCTGAATCTGATCCCATGACAATGGCAACTTTAAGTTCATTCACAACTAATCGAAAATTTATTTCTGACAATATCGGCTTTTTTTAATAAGGATTGACGATCGGAAGCCGTAATGGTGAAGTGCCCCATTTTCCTGAATGGCCGGCTTTCCTTTTTGCCATAGAGAAACATGTGTATTCCTGGTTCTGACAACACCTCGTCCAAGCCATTATACACGGGCTTGCCATTGCCTTCTGAAGAGCCCAGGATATTGATCATCATGGCTGGCATGAGGCTTTTTCCAGGGATAAGTGGAGCATCGATGAGACATCTCAATAATTGCTCATACTGAGAGCAGGCGCAGTTCTTTATTGTATGATGGCCGCTATTGTGCGGTCGGGGGGCTACTTCATTTATGAGTATTTGTCCCGAAGTGGTCAGGAACATCTCCACGGCCAATAGACCAGTCATTTCCAATTTTGTAATAACACTTTTTGCAAGTTCAACAGCTTCTTTTTCCTTATCTGACGAGATGTCTGCAGGACAGATGAGGTGATCGACGAGGTTACCCTTGGGGTCGAAGACCATCTCTACGGCCTCATAATGAACGATCTGACCGGTGATGCTCCGTGCAACTATTACGGAAATCTCCTTTTCGATATCCACAAGTTCTTCCAGGACGGAATCATGTCCGATGATCATATCTTCCGCTTCCTTTACCACCTGTACGCCGCGACCGTCGTATCCTCCCTTTCTTAGTTTTTGTACTATAGGGAACTCTATTACGCCTTTACCTAACTTCTGCTCTATTTCCTGAGAACTCAACAATTGGTATTCAGCAGTTGGGAGATGGTGATCCGAATAAAACTGCTTCTGGAGACCTTTGTCCTGGATCAATTCTGTCACCCTGGGTTGGGGGTAGATCTCCACACCTTCTGATTCAAGCACTCGTAGTGCGTCTGTGTTGACTTTTTCTATTTCTATGGTGATGACATCGCGGTCCTTTCCAAAATTGAGGACATCGTCATAGTCAGTGAAATCTCCACTCACAAACTCAGGTGCATAGGGGCCTGAGGGAAAGTCTTTGTTCTTGTCAAGAACAGCTATCTTCAAATGCCAGGGCAAGGCAGCTTCGCAGAGCATTTTGCCTAGTTGTCCTCCTCCCAGCACTCCTATTTTTTTATCTAAATTCATAGGGCAAAACTAATCACTACGGGTTAAACACTGTAGACTATTCGTGCAACTATTAACTTTGAAGTATGCCATATGATTTTGTAATAAAGAACGGCCGCATCGTTAATGAGGGCTCGATACAGAAAGCGGATATCGCCGTCAGACGTGGTCGCATAGATCGCATTGATGAAAACATCGACAGTCAGGCCAGGGAAGTGATTGCCGACGGTGAATTGATAATTCCTGGAATCATTGATGACCAGGTACATTTCAGGGAACCAGGGTTGACACATAAAGCTGAAATCTATACAGAAGCGCAAGCAGGAGTGGCCGGAGGCGTGACGTCATATATGGAAATGCCCAACACGAAGCCTCCTGCCCTGACTCAGGATCTACTTCAGGAGAAATATGACATTGCTGCACGCAGATCCCTGGCGAATTACTCCTTCTATATGGGTATTTCGAATGATAATCTCGAGGAAGTTCTAAAGACAGATATAAGACAGGTCTGTGGGCTGAAAGCTTTCATGGGTTCCAGCACAGGAAATATGCTTGTTGATGATCCTGCCACACTGGACAATTTGTTCAAAAATGCCCATATGCTGATTGCCACACACTGTGAGGATGAGACGACCATGAAGCGGCGTACTCAGGAATACATTGAAAGGTATGGTGACCGACTCACGGCGGCGCATCATCCTGAGATCAGGAGTCGTGAGGGCTGTTTGATCTCCAGTCAGACTGCTGTTGAACTGGCAAAGAAGTATGATACCCGGCTCCATGTATTGCATATTTCTACCGCGGAAGAAACGCATTTGTTCGAAGCGGGGGACAGGAACAGGAAGCGCATAACCTCTGAAGCGTGTGTACACCATTTGACGTTCAACAGTATGCACTACGAAAAGCTAGGAAACAAGATCAAATGTAATCCGGCGATAAAGAATGAATCTGATCGTCGGGCCATCTGGAAAGCACTTCACGAGGGCCGCATCGATGTTATCGCTACTGATCATGCTCCACATACACTTGAAGAAAAAGAGAGCCCCTACATGGAAGCTCCGGCCGGTCTCCCATTGGTACAACACACCTTATATCTGATGCTTAAAAAGGTGAACGAAGGTGAGATAAGTCTGCCGTTCCTGGTTGACAAGATGTGTCACGCACCAGCGGATCTCTTTGATGTGAAGGAGCGTGGCTATTTGAGAGAAGGCTATTTCGCGGATCTGGTAATTGTCGACCCTGATGAGATATGGACAGTTGACAGATCCAATATTCTTCACAAATGTGGTTGGTCACCCCTTGAAGGATGGCGTATTCAGGGCAAGGTTAAAAAAACATTTGTGAGCGGCCATCTGGCCTACAACGATGGCAAATTTAATGAAAGCCGAATGGGGGACAGGCTCGTATTCGACAGATAAAAAATATCCGGGTAGAAATAAAAGGATTTGTGAGCAGTTGCCATGACCTCTTGTTGATGAGTCATGTGATGCCACATTCCAAGGTCATTGTCGGTCTACAGAAAATCTTCTAGCGAACCCTCCTTGTCAGCTACAAACTTACCTCTTTCATTCCGGGTCACGGTAATGCATTCGGTGGGCGCATCATGCTCGAGAAAGAGAATGTAATTTTCCTCTACCGCCTTCTTCAAGAAAGTTTCTTTTTCTGCTATCGTATTGAGAGGGCGAATATCATAGGCCATGACATATGGGAGTCCTAAATGACCGGCAGAAGGCATAAGGTCAGCGCAAAACACGAGCGTCTTGCCGTTGATACTAATATGTGGGATCATCATTTTTTCTGTATGTCCGTCGACAAACAGTACATCGATGTTGGGGATCCATGAGGTCATCACATCACGGGTAGGAAGTGTTTTGAGGACGCCATGTTCTTCCAGAGGTTTGAAATTTTCCTTCAGGAAAGAGGCTCTCTCCCTGTGGTTGGGAGTAGTCGCCCAGTCGACATGTCGTTGATTGGACCAATAGGTCGCATTTTCAAATGTAGGTACCAGCTCATCCTTTTCATTTCGCTTGACTGCTCCTCCGACATGGTCGAAATGGTAGTGGGTAATGAACACATCTGTGATCTCGGATGGGGCAACTCCAGCTTTTTTCAGTGAATCTATCAGGTCATAAGGTCCATGAGGTTCAAAGTGGGATCTGAACTTCTCTCCCTGCTTGTTTCCCATACCTGTATCGAAAAGGATCTTTCGATCTCCTTCTTCCAGCAACAGGCAGCGCATAGACCAGGTACACATATTGTTGTCATCTGGTGGGTTGATCCTTTTCCAAAGTTGTTTAGGAACAACACCAAACATGGCGCCACCGTCGAGTTTGAATAATCCCGAATGTATAGTTGTCAGCTTCATTAAAATCCAATATGCTTTTCAGAGGAATATAAGGATTTTGAAAGCAATGCCATTTTTACTGCTGAAATAGCGGCTTCCACACCTTTGTTCCCATGTTTTCCGCCGGATCTCGCTTTGGCCTGTTCAACATTTTCTGTAGTTAGTACACCATATATGACAGGCTTACCGGTAACCACACTGATCTGATTGATCCCTATTGCCACAGAGTGGTTGATGTATTCGTCGTGACGCGTTTCACCTTTGATCACACATCCCAGGCATATCACGGCATCAAGTTTTTTACTCTTTAGCAACATGGCTGCGCCTGCAGGTAGTTCAAAGGCTCCCGGTACATTCACTTCAATTACCTGATCCTTTGGAATGTCTAGTTGACCAAGGGCCTCGTGAGCGCCTTTGCTGAGATCCTGGCAGACTTCTTCATTCCATTCTGACGTGACTATGCCTATGTTGAGCTTTTCGGCTCCCCTAAGCTTGGATTTATCGAACTCAGAAAGATGATGACCCTCTGTAGCCATATCTACTGAAGTCGTGAGATGTACAATTCTATGTTTCTCGCATCAGGAGAAGTAGGGTATTTCAATTTCAGCTCTTTATACAATGCCAACGCTTGTTCGGTATTTCCCAGGTGTTCATTGTATTCGGCCAGTTTTTTGAGGTAAAAAGCACTCAAGAATTCGTTTTCGCCCGCCTCAACGGCCTTCCTGTAATACTCCATGGCCTTTTCGGACTGTTCCAGTTCCGAATATGCGTCGCCGATGGCACCGTATTTCAGTAGAGGTAGAGAGAGCCCATCGGCATCGAAATCCTCAAGATAATCTATCGCAGAGTTATAATCGCCGAGATAGAGGTAGCATAAGCCAGCATAGTACTTCGAAAGATTGGCAGATGGTGTACCGCTATAATTATCAATGATCCCAAGAAACCCATCATAACCTCCACCGGGATTGCTCAAAGCCAGGGCAAAGCTGTCTTTTTCGAATTGGTTTTGCGCCTGTACGATCTGCTGTTCGGCTTCAATTATCTTGGGTTTTTGGATGAAGTTAACGTAAGCCAGATAGCCACCGATGACGATGATCACGCCAGCCATAACCCCCACGATCAGGTTTTGATTTTTATCAAAAAAATCCTGTGCGCTATCTCGGACTTCCACTATATCGACGAGAGACTCGTCCTGCTTTTTGGATCTACTTTTTCTTCGACTCATTGTCTAATTCAAAATTTGCGCAAAGATACATTAACAATTCACAATGAACAATGAGTGGCAAACAAACCTGCCCACTGTTCGATCTTCTCTGAATATCAATCTTTGATGAAGGGATAATCCTCCTGAAGGTAATTGTCTTCATACAATGCCTCAGGATCGGGATAGTCGGATTCCTCAGCAAACTCTATAGCCTCATCTATCTCCTTTTCGATCTTATCCTGGATCTCCTCTATTTCTTCTTTAGAAGCTATTTTGTCATCTATGATCTTTGACTCCAGCATGCCGAGAGGATCTTTTTTCTTGTATTCTTCAAGTTCATCTTTAGTTCTGTACTTGGCAGGATCAGAAACACTGTGTCCACGATACCGATAAGTTTTGATCTCGAGAAAGTAAGGTCCTTTTCCTGATCTAATGTGTTTCGCAGCTTTCTCCAGGGCATTGTGAACAGATTCAGGATCCATACCGTCGACTGCCTCATGCGGCATATTATAGGCTTCTCCGATCTGATGGATATCCTCCACATTGCTCGTTCGCTTTACCGAGGTTCCCATTGCGTAATGATTGTTTTCGCAAATGTAGAGAACAGGCAGTTTCCAGGTCATAGCCATATTGAACGATTCATGAAGGGATCCCTGGCGTGCGGCACCATCTCCAAACATAGTCACGCACAGATTCTCTGATTTACGGTAATTTTCAGCAAAGGCAATTCCCGTTCCGATCGGGATCTGGGCACCTACGATGCCATTACCTCCAAAGTAATTGTGCTCTTTTGAGAAAAAATGCATCGATCCGCCCTTTCCCTTGACACATCCAGTAGCCTTGCCGAACAACTCCGCCATACAGGATTTGGAGCTCAATCCGCGTGCCAGGCCAATCCCATGCTGCCTATATGCTGTGACCACGGGATCTTCGGCTTTAATGGCAGTTACAAGACCTGCGGCAATGGCCTCTTGTCCTATATAGACGTGTAGGAAGCCACGGATCTTCTGCTTGGAGTACATGTATAATGCCTGTTCTTCAAAACGCCGGATCCTCCGCATCGTTTCATACCATAATAAATAGGTCTCCTTGGAGAAATTATTTTTCTTGGATGAAGACTTTTTCTTTTCCTTGGATTGTGTCGCTGCCATGGTTTCAATTTGGCCGTAAAGATAGCGTCTGAACGGCTATTTGGAAAAAATGGTTTACATTGGTTACTTAACACCTCACCATTGAGATTGATCAAACTCAATATCCACGAATTTCGAAATTATGAGCATTTGAGCTACGATGCTCATCCGCGCCTTAACTTGCTCGTCGGTCATAACGGTGCGGGAAAGACCAATTTTCTTGATGCGGTCTACTACGCTGCTGTGGGCAGGAGTTATTTTACCGGCCTGGACAAGGAAGTAATGCGCAATGATTCGGATTACATGAGATTGGATTATGATCTGGAGATAAGGGGCGAGAAGACGAATGTTGTTTTCAAATTATTGCGGCAAAAAGGTAAAAAACTGGAAGTTGATGGGGTTGAGATAGAAAAACTCACTGATTTTCTCGGTGTAATTCGTGTCGTCATGATGGCACCACAGGATGCGTTTATCTTGTTGGTAGGCAACACGGAGCGCCGAAGATGGCTCGATCAATTGTTGTGTCAATATGATGCGAACTATGCATTGGCACTTAAGGATTATACGAGACTTCTTTCCAGAAGGAACGCTTATCTGAAGGCTACTCCACCACATAAAGCAGATGATCGCCTGTTGGATACATACTGGGACAAGATGGAACCTCCCGCCGGGATCATTCATCGATTACGAAGTGAGCTTCTTAACGGTTTTGACCGATCAGTGTCGGATTATTATGGTATCATTTCCGGTCATCAGGAAGACGTGGAGATCAACTATGAATCCATTCTTGACCAATTCTCATGGAAAGACCTTAAGGATAGAAGCAGAAAAGAAGAAATATTTAGTGGAAGCACACAGCACGGGGTGCATAAGGACAAGATCCATTTCCAGATCAACGCCAGGAAGCTTAAATACTATGGGAGCCAGGGTCAGACCAAGTCCTTTTTTCTGTCATTGAAGATGGCCGAACTGGATCTGCTGTCCAGGGAAGATGATCGCCCGATACTTTTGATCGATGATGTATTTGCTAAACTGGACGCAAGCAGGATCGAGCGGTTTTTTCAATTGTTGTCAGGGTTATCCGGCTGTCAGATCTTTATGACCGATACGAACTACGAGCGTTTGAAGTCTTTGATGACGACGCTAAATATGAGGGGCAAAATTCAACGTTTACGTCAAGGTCGGTTAATTTTGGGGAAGGATGAAGAAGAATGACCATTCCCTCAAGTCGCTGATCCGTGAATTCAGTAAAAGACCGGCCTATCGTGAGAGGCTCAATCAGGCAAAAATTCGAGTTTTCTGGGATGAAGAGATGGGGCCGACCTTCAATAGGGAAGTCAAACAGATCTATGTAAAAAAGAGGGTGCTTTACCTGTCCGTTCATTCTTCTGTTGTAAGACAGGAATTACATATGTCCCGCGAAGTCATATTGAAAAGAATGAATGAACTTTTAGAGGAAGACTATCTTAAAGAAGTCGTTGTCAGATGATCAACTTATCGTCCCTCAGATCATGCCCTATCCCTGCGTTCCTGGACTTTTTCCCATGCTTCATCGTACTGCCTCCATTTACGGCTCTTTCTCGCCTTTGACTTTCCTTTAGTCTCTTGAGCCAGTTTGATCGCCTTGTACAGGTTCACAACACCACCGGTGACAGATATTTCGGAAGCTTCTACCAGTTCGTTGTCTCCGGGACGCTTCACCTTGGAAGTAATGGGGATCGTGGACTCCATGATTATCTCCTTGACTTGTTCGGCCGTCAGAGTAGGGAAGTATGATCTGATCGTTGCAGCGATACCGGCAACCACGGGCGCTGCCATTGAGGTTCCCTGCATTTGTTGATATTCACTACCGGGGACCGTACTGTACATGGCTACTCCAGGTGCGAATACATCAACACCCTTTCTGCCATAATTGGAGAATGACGCTATCATGTTTTCGTCGGATTGATATGAGAGTGCGCCTACTTCCAACCAGTTCTTTGCTTCTCCTTTGCACAGGAAGAAGCTCTTTTCGAACAGATCGTTGGGGAAGTTATTCTCCCTGTCATTGTCTTGATTGCTGTTCCCGGCAGCGTGCACCAACAAAACATCGTGTTTGGCAGCATATTTTACCGCTTCATCTACGATCTCCTTATTCCATGACTGTCCTTTGCCAAAGCTCATATTAATGACGCTGGCGCCATTATCAACCGCGTACCGGATGGCATTAGCCACATCTTTATCCCTTTCATCTCCATCTGGTACCGTGCGCACCGACATGATGACCGCATTTTTAGAAATCCCGTTTATACCTATGCCGTTATTTCTTTCAGCAGCTACGATACCTGCGACATGGGTGCCATGCGCAGCATCCGGACCTTCGACATCATTGTTGCCATATTGCCATTCATTGGGATCGCTGTAGTCATCCCCGATGATCTTACGTGGGTTGAAATCAGGATTGTAAGCATATTCGAGTTTATTGGAATAGTAATCTTTGGCATGCTGAAGTTCTTCCGTGAGTAGTTCTTTCATGTCCTCGATCGAGCTTATCTCTACACCTGCAGAAGTAGCTTCCTTATAGACATTGATCCCTATCATCAACGCCGGCTGGTTGAGTTGTTCTAATGAATCAATGGTCTCCATGTTGAGAGAGGCGTCTCCGACTGCTTCCGCAAGGGCATCGATGGCATTGACCAGCATCGCTTCGCTCTGTTCGATCTTGGAAAGATTCTTCGCAGCCTTTTCCCTTTCTTTTTCAACGACCTTTTTGTATTCAATAAATTTGTCGTACTCGTCTCTTTGCTTTCTAGTGAGCTTGTCTCTATCGGCATTTTCGTATTTGTATTTGTATTTGGCGTAAAGCCTCGTCACTTCATAAGTGTCGTGATGCACATTTTTTCCGTCAGGTCCACCGATAAAGTTCCAACCATGTATATCGTCCTTATACCCATTATTATCATCATCCTTATTGTTACCAGGAATTTCGTCATGATTGACCCACATCACATCGTTGAGGTCCTCGTGATCCGCATCGACCCCGGAGTCCAGAATCGCGACAACTACGGTCTGTCCTTCACGACCTTTTAGTAGTTCGTTGTACGTGCGATCCGTGCTGATGCCCAGGATGTTGTCGAGTTCTGAATCCTTATGAAACCAATCATCAGGTGGCAAGACCTGCCCTTGAAGTATGATTACCAGAATTGAAAAAAGGAAAGTGCTAAAAAGTGATCTGTACATTTAATTGATTTTAGAATGTGCAAAAGTAATATTAAGTCACATAACGGATGCAAAGTACGAATTAATTCGTAGGCATTAAAAAGAAAAACATATTAGAAAAATATTTAATATGTGTAAAAGTCATTAATATTGTGAAATATCCCTGAGCTCAGTACGCCTCAGAGGCATTTCAATCAGGTCATCGGTTAGACCTGTTCAATTTTAACGGTAAACGCTCTGTCATGTTCAAGCCTGTTTGTCTCACCTTATTGATGCTCCTTAGCCTGTCATTCAATTCTATTGGTCAGACCCTGGACCTGGGAATACAAGTTGGAGGAGGAGCTTATAGTGGTGACCTGTCAACACCAGGCCTTACGTCCTATCTACAGAACGTCAACCCTGCTGTTGGAGGTTTCCTTAGAGTAGGGCTTAGTCGCGGAATAACCCTCAGAGCTGGACTGTTATATACACAGGTCGAAGCCCAGGATCGAAACTCCGGAGTAGAATGGCGAACACAAAGGGATCTGGCATTCAGTTCAAGGATTTTTGAAGGCAGCATTATTTCCGAGGTCCATCCATTGGCCTGGTGGAGATCATCCGATGCTAGGAGCATCAGCCCTTATATTTTCGGGGGTATTGGCCTTTTCCGCTTTAATCCTCAGGCTAACATCAATGGGACACAGGTGGACCTTCAACCTCTTGGAACAGAAGGACAGGGTATGCCGGGATATGCTCCACGCTATGATCTACATGGCTTGGTTGTGCCGTTCGGCATTGGATTGAGATGGGAGAGTGGCAAATGGATCATTGACCTGGAATATGGTGTGCGATGGACGGACACTGATTATATCGATGATGTCAGCATGGACTATGTCGCCTACGATGAACTTCTGGAAAATAATGGCGCCCTGGCTGCCATGCTGGGAAATAAAATAGATGCGCCTACCGGAACCCAGAGAGGAAATCCTGATGTCAATGATTGGTTCGGGGTTGCTGTTTTAAGCTTTGCATATCGTTTGAATTTCAACAATAGTCGTTATATTAGAGGAGTAAAAGGCAGAAAGCCATTGGATTGCCCAAAATTCTAATAAGGTAATTCATTCAAGATATTTCGATGACATGAACATATTTTGACCCGCCCTCCCAGGCGGGTTTTTTTATTTTACTTCATCTCTAAATCTCCATCTGCGTTTTTATTGTTGCCGGTTACTTTTTAGACAGTTGCATCACTTATCTTTAGAATACACGATCATGCATGAACAACTGAAAGAACTATTAAAGTCCTATTGGGGATATGATGCCTTTCGGTCACCACAACTTGAGGTGATCCAGCACAGTCTTTCCGGCAAGGATGCTATTGTATTGTTACCGACAGGAGGGGGCAAATCTCTGTGCTATCAACTGCCCGCATTGGTGAAGAAAGGATTGACACTTGTCGTCTCACCTTTGATCTCACTGATGCAGGATCAGGTCGGTCAACTCAAAAAGCGGGGGATTCGGGCGGCCTTACTTCATTCGGGACTGCACAGCTCCGAAAAGAAAAAAATACTGGATGAGGTTGTCAAGCATCAGTATGACCTGCTTTACCTCTCTCCCGAAAGATTGAGGACCCCCAATTTTATGGATTATCTCGTTTCTGCAGACCTCAGTTTGATAGCCATCGATGAAGCACATTGTATTTCACAATGGGGACACGATTTCCGCCCTTCTTACCTCAGAGTAGGAATACTCAGAGAACATTTTCCGTCAATCCCGATCCTGGCTTTGACAGGAACAGCCACTTCTCGGGTAATCAATGATATTGAAGATCATTTACAACTCCGCGATCCTCACATTTTTAGAAGTGGGTTTGAGCGACCGAATATTTTTACCGTCATATCTCAAGAAGATGTCAAATTACCAACTGTCCTCCACCTGGTAAGGCAGAATCGTGGTAGTCACATTATCTATGTGAGAAGCCGCAGGACAAGTGTGGAATTGGCTGAATTACTCAGACAAAGAGGGGTTTCCGCGTCAGCTTATCATGCCGGAATGGAAAGTTCAGAACGGCATTCGATTCAAACAAAGTGGATCAATGACAGAATCCAGTGCATAGTTGCCACTTCGGCATTTGGAATGGGCGTGGACAAACCAGATGTTCGGTTGGTCATTCATTTCGAACTGCCTCCAAGTATTGAAGACTATTATCAGGAGATCGGCCGGGCGGGAAGAGATGGTCAAAGATCCTGGGCCTACCTTGTCTATAATGAGCGTGACCGGAAGAATCTGATTCAGCGACAGATGGGAACACCTCTGACTAAAAATGACATCCAAACGGTTTATCAGCGATTGGCTGTTTACCTACAGGTCCCTGCTGATCAAATAGATGAAAGTTATCATGCCTTTGATCTCACTGCCTTTTCCCGCCATTTCGAGATGGATCAGAGTGTGGTAAAGGAGAGTTTACGATGGTTGGTAGAGAAGGAATATATACAGGTCAGAACAGGCGGATTATTGCAATCCAGAGTCCGGATAACCATGAATAAACATGGGCTTGAAGACATTATGGAGAGATCCGAGATACATCGTAAGATAATAAAGGCACTTCTCAGGACGTATGAAGGTCTGTTCTCTGTCCTTTCTCCCGTGGATGAGGCCAGAATTTCTGAAGTCACCGGCTTGACACCGGATGTGATCGTCAAAGAGCTGGAGAGATTAGGAAAGAAGGGGATCATAGATTACCATAAAGCTGTGACAGGGGAAGCCATAAGGATCACTGGTATCAGCGAGTGGAGTGAGAGACTGGCCCTGGATCATCAGAGATATCTGGCCAATCAAAAGAGAAAGAGTAAGAGGGCAGAGGAGGTCCTGAAGTTTATAGATTCTGATACGTGCAGGACGGAATGGGTCCTGTCCTATTTTGACGAAAAAGCAGATGATAATTGTGGACATTGCGATGTGTGCCTTGGGTCGAAGGAACCCCGTCTGCCCCTGGAGGAAGAACTGAAATATCGTGATCGCATTTTTGAGATTCTGGAAACTGAGAAACTGATCCTTCCGGATCTTTTGAGATATTTTCCAATATTTAAAAGAAGAGGTCTTCTCCAACTTGTGGAGGAAATGGTGGAGGACGGAGAAGTTGTGGTTAAAGATGCTACCTTTATGCTTCCTTCTCGTGCCAGCTAAAAAAATCATATATCACTGTGTCACCAATGATCTTACCTACGATCAGCGATTATTGAAGAAAGCTGAATCTCTGAGATCCGAAGGATGGGAGTGTCGGTTGGTAGGAAGACATTTGAAAGATACGAAAAAACCTCCCGGCAATTACAGGATCCGAAGATTCAAATGCTGGTTCAATAGAGGCTTTTTCTTTTATCTCGAATTCAATATTCGATTATTTCTATTCCTAATACTGCGTAAATGGCATGTTGTAGAGTCCAATGATGCTGATACATTGCTCGCCTGCGGCCTTGCGAGTAAGGTTAGGCGTAGGATCCTGGTATACGACAGTCATGAATATTTCACTGAAGTGCCAGAGCTCCAGGGCAAATATATCAAGAGATGGATCTGGCACCGGATACAGTTATGGTTTGTTCCGGACGCTAGACTAGCGATCACCGTTGGGCCTAAATTGGCATTGAGGCTCTCACACGACTATCACAGAGATTTTATTTCTGTACGTAACCTGCCTGAAAAAAAAGGATCTCATAAGAGTGATTTTGTAAAGGTCATGATCTACCAGGGAGCTCTGAATGAGGGCAGAGGCCTTGAGGAGCTGATCGACGCCACCCTCGCTCTGGATGAATGGCAATTGTGGATAGCTGGTGGCGGACCTCTGGAAGATGAGCTCAGATCAAGGGTGGAAGATTTGGCACTTGGAGAAAGAGTCACTTTTTATGGCCGACTCGAACCCGATGAATTGCATCGCTTGACCGTGAGAGCGGGTGTAGGGCTGAATCTACTTAAGGGTGATAGTCTTAATTATTACTACTCTTTGGCCAATAAGTTCTTTGATTATGTTCAGGCGGGCATACCCGGGATCTCCATGGACTTTCCTGAGTATAAGTTTCTTTGCGAAGAATTTGATGTTGCGCTCTTGCTTGAAGATGTCAATACCTCAAGCCTGATCAAAGCCATTAATAAGTTGGAATCGCCGACCTTTTATCAGAATATGAAAGAAGAATGCCGGAAGGCTTCAGATAATTGGATCTGGGAAAGCGAGAAGGCCAAATTGTTGTCGGCATATCAAAGTTTACTGGAAGAAGAGGAGTGATCGGTAATATTTGCCCGTTTGCATTTTACAATTTCACTGATGTTATCTATTAAGATATTTCCGTTGATATTCTTGCCATCATCATCTGCCATCAGAGTAATATAGTACATGTCCTTGTCCGGCGTGAATGAAATTTCCTGGAGCTGCCAGGGCTCCTTTTTTATGCGCTCAGTTCTGAATACGAGTTGATCGCGTTCACATTTTTTCTGACCAAGGTAAATACTGAGTCTTATAGGTGTGTCATATCCCGCATATACTCCCGAATGTGCGATGTAAAGGGTCATTTCATAGCATTGGCCTTTTTTGAGCGCAGCATCCAATCGCTGGCCTATAGCCTCATATGATCCATCTTCCCTGGTGATGATGCCCACGTATGTTTGGCCATCTTTTGGCAAATTGTATACTCCCCAGGAGTCAGGTAATATATCCGGAGTAGTTCCCTTTTGACATGACCACCATCCCGAAGGCATGGTCGCATCAGCTTTTTCATCCTCAAATGACGGATTACTCAACCTGGACTGAGAATATGTGTAATTCACCGAGAGGATAAAGACCAGGAAACAACCGAGCTTGATAAACCCATCTATCATCATGCAATTATTAATAGATTTGTGTATATGTCCAAAGGTACGAAGTCAAGAACTGAAAGCGCATCATCGCTAACGGCTGTTTTTCTGATGATATTCAGTGCAGCGCTCCTGTTGTTGTTGATCGGAACATATATCCTGGCTGGGCTTCATTCTGAGAATATTGTCAAATATCTGAAAGAGCACACCGCGATAGTTTTTGAGCTGAATTCTTCTGACCCCTCCGTTATTAAGACTTTAACCGAAGATCTGAAAGAAGATGAACGTCTTCGTTCAAATACGATAGAACATATCACTTCTGAAGAAGGCCTTGATTTTATGCAGGACGAGATGGGTACCGACCTTTTGCCTGAGGGAATGGATAATCCGTTCAGCGACATAGTTTCTTCCTATGTGAAGGAGGCCTATACTAGTGAGGAGGAGCTTCACAGTATCCGGGAGGATTGGATGGGGAAATTCAATATTTCACAAGTGTACTTCCAGAATGACTACCTGGCTTTCTGGGATGAATGGAAGGGAAAGATCCTGAGGATCACGGCAATATCTGCGCTCTTTCTCTTGCTCATAACGATCATGCTCATCTTTAACACAGTCAAGCTCTCAATTTATACGCGGAAACATTCCATCGAGATACTGGAGCTTGTGGGGGCATCTTGGAACTTCATCCGCGAGCCATTTTTAAGGGTAGCAATAAAAATGGGTATTATTTCAGCTTTGCTTGCTTCAATATTGATAGCATTGTTTCTTTCCGTCTTCCTTTATAATACTCCGGGGCTCATAGACTACTTTAACTGGTATTATCTGCTCGTTACCATCGTCATTCTCATAGTCCTCGGCGTGGTGCTTCAATGGTTGAGTACGTACATCGTGATCAATCAATCCCTGAAACATGCAGTGTCGTCATACAAATAGGATTATTTCACATATCTTTGCCGAGCAAATCCCTCATCAATGAGTAAGAAAAAGAAAGTCGTTGTCAGTGGTTCAAAAAAGAAGGTAGTAAAGAAGCCAAAACCAACCTCTTCAAGGCTGTCTGGCGAGAAGGCTTCCTCAAAGTCTGACCGATCTAACCTCATCTTCAGGAAGGAAAACTATCTATATATGTTGGGAGGCGCCGCGTTGCTTCTCCTGGGTTTTATATTAATGTCAGGTGGAAGTATGCCAAGTCCTGATGTGTGGGATGAATCTCTTATTTACAGTCCAAGACGAATTACTTTGGCACCCATACTCATCGTGGCGGGTCTCGTACTTGAGGTTGTAGGAATATTTAAATGATAACATGTCTGAGCTTCTCGAAGCCATACTCCTTGGTGTAGTTCAGGGGTTGACCGAATTTTTGCCGGTTTCGAGTAGTGGTCACCTGGAGATATTCAAGGCTATCTTTGGTTACGAAGGCACTGGAGAAGAGAGTCTATTACTCACTGTGACCCTGCACGGCGCTACGGCCCTGAGCACCATGGTTATCTTCAGAAAGGATATTTACTCCATTGTTAGGGACCTGTTCCAGTTTTCCTGGAACAGTGGAACACAACTCACCCTATGGATCATTATTTCCATGATCCCTGCTACTCTCGTCGGTTTGTTCCTGGAGGATGAGATAGAAAGATTGTTTGAGGGTCAATTGACATTCGTGGCATTGATGTTATTCATAACAGGCATACTGCTACTGGTGGCAGATCTCATAAAGGATGGAGAACGGCTCGTAGAAGTGAGGAACAGCTTTGTCATCGGGTTGGCACAAGCTGTTGCTATACTACCGGGGATATCCAGATCAGGCGCTACGATCGCAACAGGCTTACTGCTCAAGGTAGATCGTGGTAAAGCTGCCGGATTCAGTTTCCTTATGGTCTTACCGCTCATTTTTGGAAAGATGGCGAAAGATCTGATCACCGGCGATTATAGTGAATCGGTCATCGATCCGTCCATATTGATCGCTGGAAGTCTGTCTGCCTTTATTGTGGGTATGGTGGCATGTCGATGGATGCTGACAATAGTTAGACGAGCTCAACTCAAATATTTTTCGATCTATTGTTTTGCGGTGGCTACTGCGGTCATAATCTATGTTCTGGCATGATCAGTATATTGAAGCAAATCGATGATCGAACGGATTTTACAGGGGGACAGTTGATCCTGGTTGACAAACCTCTGGGATGGACATCCTTCAATGTGGTTTCCAAGATACGTTTTGCCATAAGTCATCGCCTCGGCATTAAAAAGATCAAAGTTGGTCATGCTGGCACACTTGATCCTCTAGCCACGGGTCTTGTACTAATTGGTGTCGGTAAAGGGACCAAGTGGCTCACCGAACTCCAGGGTCTTGACAAGACATATACCGGTACATTAAAACTGGGAGCTACAACACCGACCTATGATGCCGAGATGCCTGAAGAAGATCACAAGGATACTTCGGACCTGACTCTCGATCGGGTCAGATCAACTGCCGAAATGTTCACAGGAGAAATAGAGCAGGTCCCTCCGCAGTTCTCAGCAGTTAAAGTTGATGGCCAGAGAGCCTACAAGGCTGCCAGGGCGGGTAAGAAAGTGGAGATCAAAGGTAGGCTCGTGAACATATATGATTTTGACATAACCCATGACAAGTGGCCAGTATTGTCATTTAAGGTTTCATGCTCGAAAGGTACCTACATCAGATCACTCGTCCATGATCTGGGTCAGAAGCTGGGTGTTGGAGCCTACCTTACATCTCTGCATCGGACGCGTGTCGGCCCGTACAATATTAAGGATGCATGGCAACTGGATGAGCTCGTGAGCGCTATAAAGGATGATCCAGCTTCATCCACTCAGGATGCACCCTGAGCAATTCATATAGTTTGTTGCCCATATTCACAAATGATTCGATGATCTTCGGGTGCAATCTCTCGTTAAGGCTGTATATGATGAGATAATAATTAACGCCTTCCACATACCAGTTCTTCTGCACCGTAAAAAAGTCGAGTACATCTTTGTCAAAAAGGTATCTGATAAGTTGTTCGTTTTCAGATGTAAGGAAATACTTTTCAGAAAAATCAGGATGACTTTCGAAATCAATATCGCTTGTGATCCTCAGCCAGTCAGTGAGTTGATGCCACAGGTTCTCCGGTTTCATTGAGAACTGTGGAAGACCCAGGTTTTTGGAATTGAGGAACATGACAGATTGCCTGTGATATTTGTTGCTGTTGTTCTTGCCGGTCACATAAGTATAGTCAAATACAAATGTCTTTCGATCAAAAGTGCTGTGATGCATTATGTTCTCGATCTTTCTTCGTCTGCCGCGGCGAAACAGCTGAAAACCCTTCAATAATCGACGAAGTCCGAATTCATCTTCCTCAGAAAATTTCATCTTCATGCTACGCGCACGTCCTTTAAGAGAACTCGTCCTCAGTTGATTTAGGTCAGGCATTTGACTGGATGTGGTCTAATATCAGTTGAGCCGCAGATTCACTTGCCTTTTTATCGGACAGTTTTTCGTGGAGCTCCATATATCCCTTTAAAATAGTCTGCCTTTTTGGGCCTTCCAGTATATCCTCCAGGTTTTTGGTCAAATTACCGGCATTGAAATCCGACTGGATCAATTCCGGAACCAGTGATCTGTTCAATATCAGATTCACGAGGCTGATATATTTTACTTTGATCAGGCGACGGGCGATGTTGTATGACAGCCAACTTCCTTTATAGCATACTACCTGGGGCACCTTCAATAGACCGGTTTCCAGGGTGGCTGTTCCCGACGTGACAATAGCCGCATGAGCATGTTTCAGTACCTGATAGGTCTGTCCAAATATTATTCGGATATCCTTAAGTCCCTTCAGGTAATTCTGATAAAATTCTTTATCCTGGGATGGCGCAGCAGCAATGACACACTGATATTCCTCCGGCCACTGTGACCTTAGCATCGTTGGAAGCATAGCAGCGATCTCCTGTTTGCGACTGCCGGGCAGTAAAGCGATTATCTTACGCCCGTCCAGCTCATTTCTCGTACGAAACCCAGGATCAGAAGGCAGGTCTATCAATCTTTCAGCCAAAGGATGACCGACATAGTGAGCATTGATCTGCCGGTCTTCGTAAAAACGCTTTTCAAAGGGCAAAATGACAAGCATAAGATCGACATATTTCCTGATCTTCTCGGCTCTGGACTGGTTCCATGCCCAAAGTTGAGGAGAGATATAGTATATCACCTTGTAGCCCTTCTTTCTGGCCCACTTTGCCATTCTCAGATTAAACCCGGGATAATCGATCAGGATCAAAGCATCAGGACGATACTCTTCAATGTCTCGTTTGGCAAATCTGAAATTACCCAGAATAGTGGGCAGGTGACGAATGACCTCGGTAAAACCCATGAATGAGAGGTCCCTTATATGTTTGACAGGAGTGCCCGATATCTTTTTCATTTCATTGCCACCCCAATACCTGAAGTGTATGGATGATGCTTTGGCCGTAATGGCTGACATAAGAGCCGCACCGTGTAGATCGCCCGAAGCTTCACCTGCAATGATGTAAAGTTTCATATCTATCCGATATAGGCATAATAGCGTATAACCCAAATGACCACATATATCATGGTTGCGATCAGTACGCCTCTCATATTATTGATCTGGTATCTTCTTTTAAAGATATTGATGGGTATGATGTTGGCCGCTATGGCCAGAAGGCCTACCGTCCGTTCCCGGTAAAATTGTCCCATTCCGGAGCTGTCCGTTATACCTGCTGCATCCAGCTGATCATAAATGAATAATATGATGCCGTAAGCCACAAACGGTACCAGAAGTCCAAAAACCATACCGATCCATACGTGATCTTTATTAAGCATCTTCCAATGATTTTAGTGCCTTTAGAGCATGATAATTGGTAAGGTCATGACTGGAGGGAACCACGGAGACGTAACCGTTGTCCAGCGCATATAGATCTGTCTCCGGGTTTTCGAACTCTCCTCCGAATTCACCTGTCAACCAATAATATTTCTGTCCTCGTGGATCAAGTGCTTCTTTAAAGTTCTCATTCCAGTATCCCTCTCCCTGTCGGCAGACACGAATGCCCTTTATCTGATCTGCAGGCAATTTCGGAATATTGACATTGAGCAGATTACCCTTGCCCATGCCATTTTTCAGCATTTCACCTATCACCTTGTCCGCATAGACCTTGGATCCGCTCATATCGGCTTCAAAACTGTAGTCAAGAAGGGAAAAGCCGATCGATGGAATTCCTTCAATAGAGGCCTCCATGGCTGCCGAAAGCGTGCCTGAGTATATAATATTTATCGAAGCATTTGACCCGTGGTTGATGCCGGATACGCACAGATCTATGTTTCTGTCCTTGAATACTACATTCTTTGCCAGCTTGACGCAATCTACCGGAGTGCCTGAACACGCATAAGCTTCGATATCTCCAAAATGATCAATGGCCTTCAGCCGTATCGGATCCGAAATGGTTATTGCATGGCCTTTCGCAGACTGAGGGCTGTCAGGAGCGACAACGACAACATCCCCGTGCTTTTGTGCCACCTCTACCAGCGCTGCAATGCCCGGAGCAAAGGTTCCATCGTCGTTGGTAACAAGAATGAGAGGCTTCTTCTTCATATTAGAGGCACAAAAGTACCTATTTCAAAAATTGAAATTAAATATTACAACCATGAGGAAGTATAATTTATCGATGATATAACGCAAATTCGCATCAGATCAATGCGTCATTTAATTTTATATCATGACCTACCAGGAGATTGTTCAACAATTACGTGCTAAAGAGTTCGCACCCGTGTACTTTCTTCACGGCCAGGAGCCATACTATATAGATAAGATCACGACCACGGTTGAGCAGAGCGTGTTGACCGAATCTGAAAAGGCTTTCAATCAGGAAGTGCTGTACGGCAAGGATATAGGATTCAAGAACGTCCTGGATATATGTCAGCAGTATCCGATGATGGCTGAAAGAAGGGTGGTGGTGATTAAGGAAGCACAGTACATGCGTGACCTCGAGAAACTCCTGCCTTACGTCCAGAAGCCTACACCTACTACGATCCTGGTCATTGCTCACAAGCACAAAAAGCTGGATGGCAGGACCAGTTTTGCCAAAACCCTGAAATCATCAAGTGCCATCGTTTTTGAGAGCAAGCCGCTGTACGACAACCAGGTAGAAGGCTGGATCGCCAAGCTTTTGGCCTCTCGAAAGATCAAATATGAATCCGGCGTAACAGCACTGTTGGCTGAACATCTTGGAAATGATCTGGAAAAGATCGAAAAGGAGGTGGACAAGCTAAAGACCAACTTGCCGGAAGATGGGGTGGTCACACATGCTCTGGTAGAGCAATACATCGGTATCAGTCGCCAGTATAATGTGTTTGAGCTTCAAAAAGCTATGAGTAATGGAGATCTGGGCAAAGCAATGACCATCGTCGACTATTTTTCAAAAAATGAAAAGGAAGCGCCTCCAGTCCTCATTGTAGGATCATTATATAATTACTTCAATCGGCTACTGACGGTAGGTATGAACCGTACGGCGCCGGATAAGGTGCTTCAAAGAAAACTCAATCTGTCGTCGGCTTATTTTCTAAGGGAATACAGACAGGCCATTCGCTTCTGGAACGGGCGCAAAGTGCTCTCAGCACTGGAACTGCTCTCCGAATACGACCTCAGGATCAAGGGCGTCGTCAACCGTTCCACACCGCCCATGGAGCTGGTCAGGGAAATGGTATTAAGGATGATGACCTACTGATCCGATAAACGATCTCATCTATTTCAGGTGTGGGAATCTAGTACCCACTTGCGAGGTCAACCTACTTCTCTTCGTGACTGCCTTCGTGAATGAATTTGTACGAATATGTGCCACACTCTTTTGAGGGAGCTGTAAAGTCTGATTCGAAAACGATGTCCCTGAAGCAATTCGTAATGTCCCGTGCGTATTTGCGATCCTTGATAGAGGACATTCTGAGATTGTACTTACTATAAGTTACATCACCTGCTCTATTGATACACAGGTCTAGTACTATCTTGGCGTCAGTATATGCCAAATGGGCACAATCCGGTCGAATCTTTACCCGTCTTCGGAGGGGACCTTCTCCATCAAAGCCAGCGTCCCCGATCCCGGAAGTTCCACCGTCCCCATATGCACCGGGAGGCAATCTGTTATCTCCGGTTCCGCTACCACTCGCCTGACCATCATTATCCTCCTTTCCAGAGCCGGCTCCTCCATCACCTCCGCCGCCACTTGCATTCGGGTCCACTTCACTGTCACCTAATGCTCCGGAACCATTGGCGGTTTGCTCTTCTTCAATGATCTTGTCCAGAACCGGCAAAAAGTCATCGATAGAAGCATCGGTCTCCGATTGACTGGCCGGTGTGGTATTTGGAGTTCTTGTTTCCAGTCTCTGTGGCGATTCTACAGGTTCGGGGAATTTGGGAGCTGTAATATCAGGTGCCGTGATCACTTCTTCGACAGGACTTGTAGTAGGCTTTACCTCGGTGTTATTAAGCCTCTTGACCTCCTGTACATTTCTTTGAGGCTTGGGCTCATCCTGACCCTGATTGGCTGCTGCATCGCTACTACTGGATGCTGCAGAGGCTTTGCTTTGACTGCCGGATCTCACGATAGGCTTTTCAAATTCCACAACGATGGCGAAATTCTTATCAATGTCAGCAGGTGGATCCAGAAAGGGCAAAATCGCTAATAAAAGTAAAAGGCTGTGTAAGGTAACACTGTAGAAAATGCCCTTACGCCTGTTCTTTTTCTCGTCCTTAAGTTCCTTTTGGTTAAATGACATTGATCGTGATTTCCTTTTTGAAACGAATATCCAATAGGTCTATATTGTTCAGACCTGTAAATATAAGGATTATAAAAATCCGCCATATGTTATTCAGTGAACAACTTGCGTTATACTGTTCCCATCGAAGGTTCCCACTTTCGCATGTATTCACTACGGCGGTCAAAACTTGTTTCTTCCACTGTATCTAACAACGGTAGGAACAGGTCGTTCAGTTCCTTGCCATGGGGTTCTACTTTTCTCTTTTGGATGTTGACATGGATGAATTCAACCCACAGCAAGCTCTTCACGTGCTGGACGTCTTTATCGAACATCAACATCTCGACGTGAGCGGTTATATCCGTTAATTTGATCAACCTTGATTGAATCACCACTTCCTCCATGAGCCTGGCCTCATTGAGATAAGAAATCTGATTCTTGACCACGACCCAGGCATTCCCGGTGCGGCGAGTGTAATCGTAGATATCGAAATTGTGGATATCTCTCAGTTGATCCTCCCTGGCGTGCATGAAGTAATCCAGATAGCGGGCATTATACAGATGTCCCATTGGATCGCAGTCTGCAAATCTTACCAGATGTTTTGATCTAGTTCGGATCTTGTCTATATCCATCAATTGTCAGTTTTACCTGCCAGATCGAGCAGAAAAGCATACTCCATGGCAATTTCCTTAAGTTGCTCAAATCTCCCAGAGGCACCACCATGACCTGTTTCCATGTTACAGTAAAGCAAAAGCGGAGCCTTATTGGTTCTCATTACTCTCATTTTGGCTACCCATTTTGCCGGTTCCCAGTATTGAACTTGCGAATCGTGATATCCTGTAGTAACCAGCAGAGGTGGGTAGTCGATCTCAGACACGTTATCGTAGGGAGAGTAGGTCTTCATATAGTCGTAATATAGTTTTTCTCTTGGATTCCCCCATTCGTCATATTCGCCAGTGGTCAGAGGAATGGATTCGTCAAGCATGGTCGTGATAACGTCGACAAATGGAACCGCTGCCACCACACCTGCCCACATTTCGGGTTCTTCATTTATCACTGCACCCATGAGCAGGCCACCAGCCGATCCCCCCATTGCGTAAAGCTGATCCGGTGCACAATATTTATCATCTATCAGATACTTTCCACAGTCTATAAAATCATAAAAAGTATTTTTCTTCTTCAGGAGTTTGCCTTCTTCGTACCAATGTCTTCCCATCTCCTGGCCACCTCTTATATGAGCTATGGCAAATGCAAAACCACGATCGAGCAGGGACAAGCGAATAGAGGAGAAGTAGGGATCCATACTCGCGCCATAGGAACCATACCCATATAGTAATAATGGGCAAGTTCCATTCTTTCTGTAGTCCTTGTGATATACGATGCTTACTGGTACCAATTGGCCGTCCCTGGTCTTTACCATCTGCCTCTCAGATACATAGTCTTCTTTCGAAAAATCTCCAAGGACCTCCTGCTCCTTTTTCAGGACCTTCTCGTTCGTTTCCATATTATAATCGATCACCGACCGGGGTGTGGTCAGAGAGGTATAGAAAAGTCGGACCCATGGTGTGTCGTATTCATAATTTACAGAGGGGTAAGCCATATAGGCTTCTTCGTTGAAGTCGATGATATGATCTTGCCCTGTCCAAGCCTTCACTCGCACACGAGTTGTGCCCTGAAACCGTTCTGAAAGTACAATGAACTCTTTGAATATCTCAGTGCCTTCGAGCAATACGTCCTTGCGGTGAGTGATAAATTCAGACCAGTACGCCTTATTAGTCTGATGAAGATCGGTCTTCATCAATTTAAAATTGGGGGCATTCCAGTTGCTCCTGATATACCAGTGATCGTCAAAATGCGCTATGTGATAGATATGATCTCTTTCTCGGGGATGAAAGAGCTGAAATTCTCCTGAGGGATCGTTGGCGTCGAGATAGCGGTATTCCGTAGTGATCGTCTGATGTGAACTTATGATCAGGAACCTTTCACTCTTCGATTTTGAGACAAAGCAGCGAAAGGTTGGGTCTTTTTCATGATATACCTCCGCGTCCTCGGAAACAGGAGTGCCCAATACATGCCTGAAGATCTTGTAACTTCGAAGTGTTTCATCTTTTACCGAATAGAATACAGTCCTGTTGTCATTGGCCCAAACCGCCTTTCCGGTAGTATTGGGAATTTCATCATCCAGGAAATTACCTGTACTCAGATCTTTGAACCTTATCTTGTAGATCCTTCTGCTCAGGGTATCCTCTCCAAAGGCCAGAATATTATTATTGGGGCTCACCGACCGTCCACCGATGGCATAATAGCTGAATGACTCAGCAAGCCTATTAACATCTAACATGACCTCTTCCTCGGCGTCCAGAGATCCTTTCTTTCTGCTGTAAACAGGATATTCCTTACCACTTTTGTATCGTCTCAGATAGAAATATCCATTTTTGAAATAGGGTACGGTTTCATCATCTTCTTTTATCCGGCTTTTCATTTCAGTATATAGGTCATCCTGAAAGTCAGCCAGATGGGCCATCGCCTTTTCTCTGTAGGTATTCTCTTTATTGAGATAATCTATGACCCTTTGTTCCCCTCTGTTCTTTAGCCAGTAATAAGGGTCCTCCCGGTCATCCTCATGAATTGTATGAACGGTATCCTCTCTTGGGGCGAGAGGCTCTTCTAATCCTTCCAACTGTGATAAAAGTGAGTTTGATTTCATGTATTCAGTCATTTTGACAATTCGATTAAGTCATATAGCACAAGAATAACAACAGCTTTTTCCTCTCATGCTTTATAGATTTTGAGATTTGGAAGAGAGGTATTCTACCTATTTTAGTGCCTTTCGTGAGACTCAAGACAACATACGGCCAAATCTTTAAAATATCGCTGCCCATCATGTTGGGCAGTGCTGCACAGAACGTGATCGCCCTAACGGATAGTGTCTTTCTCTATCACCTTAGTGAAACAGACTTTGCGGCTATAGGTTTTGTAAGCGTCTTTTACATGATGATCGCGGCTATTGGCTACGGATTTTCAAAAGGTGGCCAGATCATTATCGCCCGTCGTTATGGACAATTGAAGTATGACAGGATCAGCGCAGCCTCGGCAGCGATGGTCTCATTTGAGCTTATACTCGCCTTTGTCATGTTTCTCATTATGCAGTTTGGCACCCCATATATTTTTGCGTCCTTGCTTGATTCTCAGGAACTATATGATAAGAGCCTCGAGTATATATGGCCAAGATCCTGGGGTGTTTTCTTCAGCTACTTGGGTGTCAGCATAGTCGCATTGTATACGGGAGTGGCGCGGACGACATTCATTATAATTGATACGGTCATTCTTGCTGTAGCGAATATCATCCTCAATTATGGATTGATATTCGGCGCTTTGGGCATGCCACAAATGGGAATCGCCGGAGCAGGATACGCAAGTTTTCTGGCTGAGGCATTAGCTTTCATCGTTTTTGTCGCTTATATGTTCTTTGACCCTATGATCAAAAAGATCGATCTGTTCAGAGTACCTGATATAGAAATGAAGCCTATTCGGATGATGGTTCGACTGTCCTCTCCAATTGTGGCACAATCGATAGTCGGCATCGGGAGCTGGTTTATTTTCTTTGGACTGGTAGAGAACCTGGGTGAAAGGGCGCTGGCAATAACGAATATGGCCAGGATCATTTATTTGGTTCTGTGTATACCAAGCTGGGGATTCAGCGCAGGAATAAATACACTGGTCAGCAATGCTCTGGGCGCCTCAGCTCCGGACGATGTCTGGCTGGTCACTCGAAAAACAATGATCATATGTGTCGTTTCTACCATGGTCATATCGATCCCAGTTCTGGTATTTCCCAAGGTCTTTCTCTATCCACTGCTGGGCTCTGAAGACATGTCACTGATGGTGGATGCTCAACCGATATTTTACATACTCATCATCATTCTATTCCTCTTTTCTATAGGGGTGATTCTTCTCAATGCACTGACAGGAGCCGGTAAAACCCTCCAGGCTCTGAAATTGCAATTCTATGCTACCGTTATATATCTCGGCTATACTTTTTTTGTGATAAAACATACAGATCTCGGACTTGAATGGGCCTGGATCTCGGAGGTTCTTTATTGGATAATTATAATAGTTATCACCGGGTATTTCTTTTATGGTGACCGCTGGAAAAGGCTTAAGGGCTGATTTGTAGACCCTTGAGGAATCCGTGATTTTTACTGATCCTGTTTCGATCACATATTTGAAATTTAACTATAAGATATTTCAATATATTTGCCGCGGTGAGATTAAAGACGATTAACATAAAAGGGTTTAAGAGCTTTGCGGATGACACCACGCTGCACTTTGGTGAGGACGTAACAGGCATCGTTGGCCCCAACGGATCAGGTAAATCGAATATCGTTGATGCTATCAGATGGGTTCTCGGAGAAATGAAGAGCAGGGAGTTGAGGTTACAACGTATGGGAGACATCATCTTCAATGGTACAAAGAAGCGAAAGCCGGCAGGGGTGGCTAAGGTATCCCTGACATTCGAAAATACAAAAGGGCTCATCCCTACGGAATACAATATGATCACCGTTTCTCGACTGATCTATCAGAGTGGTGAAAGCGAATATCGGCTCAACGATGTGGTATGCCGACGCAAGGATATAATGAACTTGTTCATAGATACGGGTATCGGCTCGAATTCCTATGCGATCATCGGTCAGGGTATGGTGACTGAGATCATCGATGACCGGGATGGCTCCAGACGGAAGATGTTCGAACAGGCGGCGGGCATATCGAAGTATAAGATCAGAAAAAGAGAGACCTTCAATAAACTGGCTTCTACGGAAGCAGACCTGGACAGGGTGGAAGATCTCCTGTTCGAACTGGAGCGAAATCTCAAGGATTTGGAAAGACAGGCAAAACGGGCCAGGAAGTACAAAGATCTTAAGGCTAAATACAAAGAAAAGAGCATCGAACTGGCCGTTCAGAGTACAGCGAGGTACAAGGCGGATTACCAAAGTCTGAAGGAGCGACTGGTAAAAGAGAAGGATACCATCTCTCAGATGCGTACGGATCTTCATAAAGCTGAAGCTGAACTGGAGGAGATCAAAAGAAAGAACATGGACCTCGAAAAAGAGGTGTCTTCCTCTCAAAGGGCTATGAATGAGTTGCTCGACGGATTGAGACAACTTGAAAGCTCGAAGGAGATCAAGAAGCAACGCTTCGACTTTTTAAGTCAGGATATCAAGCGTCTCGAAGAACAGGTGAAAGAAGCAGAAAGCCGTCAGGTGGATATCCAAAAGGACCTCGAGATCATGGACACGGAACGGGTGGCGATCCAGGAGAAAAAGGAGGAGGCTCAGATGGAGACTGAAAAGGCAGAACGAGAATATGATCACCTTAAGAGTCAGCACGAAACGGCCAAGGCGGACCTCTCTGAATATCTGTCACGAAAGCAAGGTCTCGATAATGCCGTTTTTGACCTTGAGAAAGGCAAAGCCATTACCGCCAACAAATTGGACGGGAACAAACTCGCCAGAGAGAAGGCTGAGTCTTTAATAGATTCCAAGAAACGTGAGGCAGAGAACCTTCAGGGCGAGGTGGCTCAGATGGAAAGCAAAAGGGCTGCCATCCAAAAAGAAATAGATCTTTTATCTGAAAAGGAATCCACGAGGAAAAAAAGCCTGACTCAGCTCGAGGAAGAGCTCGAGATGATTAGGGAAAAGCTGTCATTGCTCCACAGGAGCCGGGATCAGAAGTCCAATGAATATAAACTGCTGAAGAGCATGGTGGATAACCTGGAAGGCTTCCCTGAATCCGTGCGGTTTCTCAGTCAATCCTGGGATGGCAAAAAGGTCCTTCTCTCAGATATTGTGGAATGTGATAAGAAGTATCAACTCGCTGTCGAAGCATACCTTGAGCCTTACCTCAACCATTTTATTGTAGATGATATTGAACAGGCGCTTGGGGCCTTGTCCATGCTAAGTCAGGCTCAAAAAGGTAAGGCACAGTTCTTTCTGTTGGACAAGTTCGATGAGGACAAGAAAGAAATACTCCCAAATCCAGAGAATTCTATAAGAGCGCTCGATGTCATAAAAGATTCTGGAAAGTACCAGCCTGTGATCGAGGCCTTGCTAAAGGATGTCTTCATCTCGGAAAATTTTGAATTCGTCAAGGGATATAATGGCCCGGGCATCATGTTGCACAGTGACGGTGGCCTGATCAGACGAAAGAAGCAGGTCAAAGGTGGTTCCATAGGATTGTTCGAAGGAAAAAAACTTGGGCGAAAAAAAGAAATGGAGAAGCTGGACACTGAACTTGTTCGACTTGAGTCTGAGATCGATACTAATGAGATGAAAAAACAAAAGCTCATCGATGAGATCGACGCTTTACGTGCTCAGGAACAGTCAGCTTCACTCGAAGATAGAAAAAGAGAAATTGCAGGTGTGGAGCAAAGTCATGCAGCTCTTTCAGCACGGCTTGACGGTTTGATCAATATTATCGAAAACGAGAACTCGCATAGATCTCAACTGAAGGAAGAAGCACAACTTCTGGAACAGAAGACAGAGGAAATTGCGGTAGCTCTGGAAGAGAAAAAAAGTAAACTTGACTCCCTCAAAAAGATCATTTCTGACAGGGGAGGAGAAGTGGATCAGTGGGTTGGATCACTTTCTTTACTCTCTGAAAAGCTGAATCGAGCCAACCGGCATCTGATGGAACTACAAAATCAGGAGTCAAGCCTGGTCCAGCGTATTGACTTTTTGAATTCTCAATACAAGACCAATGAGACAAATATTCGCGAAGGGAAGGAGAGAATAGAAAGGGAAACTCAGGAAATGAATACGTTGTCACAGGAGTTATCAGAGATCGAGTCCCGGCTTATCAAGGAGTATGAATCACGTGGCTCTTTCCAGGACAAACTCAATGATATTGAGAAGGTTTATTATTCTGGCCGGAATGAGATTTATACCAAGGAAGAGAATGTGCGAAAACTCAACCGGTCGCTGATGCAGCAACAGGATCTCGTTGAAGACATTTCTCAGAAGTACACAGATGTCAGGATCAAGCTTCGTTCCATAACAGACAGGATGGAAGTGGAGTTTGGTGTGACGATGGAAGAGATCCTCAAATCGGAGTATGAGATCACCTCCTCCATGGAAGATCTGGAAGCTGGTGTAGAGAAGTTACGAAAGCGGCTGGATAACTTTGGAGAGATCAATCCTATGGCTCTGGAGGCTTATGAGGAGATGAAGTTGAGATATGACAATATCATACAGCAGAAAGAAGATATTTTGGAGGCCCGGGCGTCACTGGAAGCTACGATCAAAGAGATCGAAGAAACGGCAACGGTGCAGTTCATGACGTCATTCGAAGAGGTAAAAGAGCATTTCAGGGAGGTCTTCAGAAGCTTGTTCTCGGAGGAAGATGATTGTGACCTGATCCTATCGGACCCGGAGAATCCCCTTGAGTCCGTAATAGAGGTGGTCGCCCGGCCAAAAGGGAAGCGTCCCAAGACCCTGAGCCAGTTGTCTGGTGGAGAAAAGGCCTTAACTGCCATAGCTCTTCTTTTTGCGCTCTATCTCCTTAAACCTGCGCCTTTCTGTGTTTTCGATGAAGTGGACGCCCCGCTGGATGATGTCAATGTGATCAAGTTCAATAGAATAATTCGGAAGTTCTCTGACAGATCCCAGTTCATAGTCATCACTCACAACAAGCTGACTATGGCAGAAGTGGATATTCTCTATGGGATCTACATGGAAGAACAGGGCGTGAGTAATGTTAGCCAGGTGGATTTCCGTGCATATGATCATGAACTGGTCCTGGAAAGAAGCTGATAAGGTAAAAGGTGCTAATCTGTCATCTTTGGATCTACAATACCTTTATTTATGGCATACATGACCAATTCCACGGGAGAACTCAGATCTAGTTTTTTCATAATGTTCTTGCGATGGGTGTAGATAGTGTGTGTGCTTAAATGAAGATCGCTGGCTATTTCTTTGGCAATGCGTCCGCTGGCAATGTGCTGGACGATCTCTATTTCCCTTGGTGAAAGTGGGATCGGCTCACAGGCTTCTTCTTCCTGCCCGAAAGATTTTTGCAGTATGACTTCGAGGATCTTATGGCAGAAGAACTTTTCCTTTTTGGATGTGGCGTATACAGCATCTATGATCTCCTTATCATCACATTGCTTGGTTATAAAGCTATTGATGCCGTTCTCCACAACCTTATAGATATTGGACTCTTTCATGTCCGAGCTGATGACCATTACACCAGTAAAAGGAAATTCGCTCTTCAGTTTTTCAACGGTGTCGGCGGTAAAGTGTCCGGGTTGGTCGTAGTCTAGTACCACAACTTCCGCTTGAGTCTCTTTGACAGCATCGAATAGTTCTGATTCATCACTCACCTCTCTGACGACCTCAAAGTCCTTGTGGGTGTTAAGTACATCTCTTAATCCTCGTCGGATCAGAAATTGAGCATCCGCTATAACTATTGGTACCGGCAATTCAATTACGTAATTAGATTCGTTCTAAATAATCGCGAATATACACTTGAATTGACAATTAAGACGGCGTATTGTTTTCATAAATTATAAAATAATAGTGGTCAGCTGTCCTCATTTTGTGATTTACAGGGTGATGAAGATTTGGTGATGTAGGAGAGTCATGTCAATTTCGCCGATAGAGGCATCTTCGAACATCATTCGAAATTTTATCATAATAATGAATCTGTTAGTTAGAGACCCGCAGGTAGGTGCTTAAAATAAAAATAGAGCCTCCTGAAATAGAAAGCTCTATTATCGTAACAGTTTGGTTTTAACAAGTTACAGCAAGTAATCGGTTTCGTTTCGTCTATCGCTTATAACGCAAAACATATGCCAAAAAATGTTTATACGTATTATACCCCGGCTCTTTTATAAGCCAGTTCTTTTTTGTACGAGTGCCATCGCGTCCCGAGTACTTTGTTCATCCCACGATCAACAACGAAGTGACGAGCTATGTTCAGCGCGCCTTTTATCCTGTGTGTTAATGAGCCTGTGCTCCTCAAAGCCAGGGAAAAGCCACCATCTATGTATTCAATGAAATGCCAGTACATGCTCGGTATGAAGATCGTTTCTCCGTGACCTATGACAGTTTCCCAGCCCCGGACCTTCTTCAGGGCCGGATACTTTTCAATGTCCGGCTCTTCCATGTCCACAAGGCTCGCCACAGTAAAGGGCAGGTGGTACAAGAACTTACTCTGATCAGGAGAAAATAAAGTTATCTTCTTACGGGTTTGAAACTGGGTAAGAAATACATTCGAACAGTCGATATCGTAATGCATCTTCACACTCGACCCCATGCCACCGAAGAACATGAAAGGATACTCATTGAGGAAGCCTTTCATTATAGTTGGTCTTCTTACATCGCTGACAAGCTCAGGAGCATGCCGGAATATATTAAAAAGAAACATCCTCAGTTCGGTGGGTTCATTTTCTATCAAAGTGAGATAGTCCCCGAACTTCATCTTCATGGTAGGGGTCATGTAGGTCTTTCCTGGCTCTGAAAACTTCTTATCGAAAAGCGGAACCTCTATATGCCCGTATTCGGCGCGTAAAAAGTCAAAGGTCCATTTTTCAGTGGCTGGCCAGTCCTTAGCAAAATCGGTGAGGACAACTGGTCGCTTCCGGGAAAGATACTCCTTCTTAAATTCCTCAGGGCCAAGCCCCGAACGCCGCTCGATTTTGAATAGCTTCATATACTCAAACTATTGCTTGCATCAAACAGAAGAACAAAATATTCGCCTGGGTCTTTGTCTATCGCTTTTCAGTAATAAAAGTACGATATCTGATGCTGTAATTTTTCAAACTATTATTTTTAACAATCCATGAGTGAAAAAAATTCAACCTATTACAAGAGGGGAGTATCTTACTCGAAATCTGATATTCATGAGGCTATTTCGGGCCTTGATAAAGGCTTGTACCCCAACGCCTTTTGTAAGATATTGCCAGATATAGCTGCCGGTGATCCTCAATATTGCAATGTCGTTCATGCCGATACCGCTGGCACGAAAACGAGCCTGGCCTATCTGTACTGGAAAGAAACCGGAGACCTCAGCGTCTGGGAGGGTATCGTTCAGGATGCTATTGTCATGAACCTGGATGATATGGCTTGTTCCGGATTTATCAATGATATAATGCTTTCCTCTACGGTGGGGCGTAATAAGCACCTTATTCCTAAAGAGGTGATAACAAGGATCATTAGATCCGGCTTTGAGTTCATAGAGAAAATGAAGCAGTTCGATATCAGTTTGTTCCATGCCGGTGGAGAAACCGCTGACGTGGGAGACATAGTACGAACGGTTGATGTGGGTTATACCGCTTTTGGAAGATTGGATCGCGGGAGAGTGATCAACAATGCCATCCGGTCGGGTGACCTTATCGTGGGCCTGGCGTCCTACGGTCAGGCGAGTTATGAGGATGATTATAATGGGGGGATGGGCAGTAATGGCCTCACTTCCGCACGTCACGATGTTTTTCACCATAGCTACCGTGAGAAATATCCTGAAACATTTGATCCTGCTACCGAAAAAGAACTGGTCTACAGTGGTTCTCGAAAAGTGGATGAAACAATAGCTATTGGGGATGTATCGATCTCTTTGGGAAAGCTCGTCCTTTCCCCAACCAGGACCTATCTGCCGATCATCAAGCCGATAATTGAAAGCCATCATGACAAGATCAGTGGCTTGATCCATTGCACGGGCGGAGCGCAAACCAAGGTCTTGCACTTTCTCGATGAACCGGCACATGTGATAAAAGATGACTTGTTTCCCATCCCTCCGCTTTTTTCATTGATTCAGGAGGAGTCAGGTTCTTCAAGAAAAGAAATGTACCCCATATTCAATATGGGGCACAGAATGGAAATTTATGTCAAGACAGAATCTGTGGCCCGCTCAATTATCGAACTAAGCCAATCGTTCGATGTGGATGCCCGGATCATCGGCAGGGTAGAGGCAGCGGACCGCTCAATGGTCACCATTGAAGATACTGAAGGAAGTTATTCCTTTGACTAGATCCGGTTATTCAAGAATCTGAGGCTTCCTCCAGCTCTCTTGTTTTGCTCATACTGATCCTGTAATATAGAATGAGTCCAAGGCCGCCGAAAATGAACATCGATGCGAAATAGGCCGGCCCGTCATCCATACCCATTCCATCCAGTAAAGCACCGACTATAATGCCTATGCCAATGCCCAGTGCGAGTAACCCGTATTTGAGCGAAGAACTGGAAAAAACATGTTTTTTGGAGGAAAAGATACTCGCGTCCTGGC
>JAWVZH010000003.1:0-60414 GCA_033722295.1 Saprospiraceae bacterium | reverse complement strand
AGAATACTGCAGACTGGCCCGGAGCCACACCTCTTACCGGAGCAAGGAATTCAACTTTAACTCCCTCCGCTCCATTTTGGACAGTAGATAGCGTTCCGGGATCGTTATATCTCACCTGTGTCACAACTTCAGCATTATCCGGACATTGGTCATATTTCATCCAATTCAGTCTATTGACATACATACCCTGTCGCATCAGATCTTCCACTCTGCCCAATACTACAGTATTGGTCTCGGGCTGTATTTCCGTTACATACATCGGCTCGCCAAATGCCATACCAAGGCCCTTTCTTTGTCCAATAGTATAAAATGGATATCCCTCATGGGTACCGATCACGTTACCCTTGACGTCCACATAATGTCCCCCCTTGACCTGTTCTTCCAGACCCTCTACCCTTCTTTTCAGAAATCCACGATAATCGTTATCAGGGACAAAGCAGATCTCATAACTCTCCGGCTTGCCGGCCAATTCGATATAACCACGATCTTCGGCGACCTTCCTCACTTCGGGCTTGATCATATCCCCCAAAGGGAACAGACTACGAGATAGGCATTCCTGGCTCAATCCCCAAAGCACATAGCTTTGGTCTTTGTTGCGATCTACAGCCTTGGTCACAAAGCGCCGTCCATCCTCTTCTCGGATCTTGGCGTAATGGCCCGTCGCAATAAACTCACAGTCCAGGGCATCCGCTCGGCGCAAGAGAGCTTTCCATTTGATGTGTGTGTTGCATAGAATGCACGGATTGGGCGTACGGCCCGCCATATACTCGTCTACAAAATCATCGATGACATAGTCACCGAACTCCTCTCTGATATCAATAATAAAATGATGGAACCCCATCTTCACAGCAACTTCGCGTGCATCATTGATAGAATCCAGGCTACAACATCCGGTTTCCTTTTTGCTTCCACCACTGTTGGCATAGTCCCATGTCTTCATGGTGATCCCTACCACTTCATATCCTTGTTCGTGCATAAGCATAGCCGTTACGGTACTGTCAATACCGCCACTCATGGCTACTAATACACGTCCTTTTTTACTCATTTCAGATCAAGATTTATTATCCGATTCTTATATTACAATTTTTTATAATATAAAAATCTGCTTCAACATCGTTATATTGCATATGGCATGAATATGCGGATCGACAAGCAAGCAAAGATACTTCAAGCTGCCGAAACAGTCTTTGAAAATCAGGGCTTTAGCAATGCCAACATGAATCTTATTGCGGACAAAGCCGGCGTCAGCAAAGGTACGGTCTATTTTTACTTTGACAGCAAAGAGAACCTCTATATGGCCGTGGCTTTCAAAGCACTCACCGTCCTGAACGATAAAATATACCAGGCAGTTCATGAACATCGCGATTCTTCAGGAAGAGCTTCTGTTTTGGCCATACTCAAAACCTACCTCGAATTCAGTGAAGAACACAGATTTTATACGGAAGCCATGCTCGATTACATGTCTCTTGTCCGTTCGACGAACCAGGGCAAGGACCTGGAAAAGACAAGTAAAGCCATGCGGGACAGCCTGTATTTCAGGAAATTACACGATATACATAACGTACCCGTGACGCTCGTGGTAGAAGAGATCAACAGGGGCCGTAAGGACGGTAGCATACTGAATGAGACCAAACCTGAAATGCTCTATCTGACAGCGTGGGCCATCACTATTGGTTATATCAAAATAGTGAGCACCTCATTCCCGCATCGCGATACCATCCTCAAAGTCAATATCGACGAATGGAAGCACTACATCCTCGACAACCTTAATACAATACTGCTCAGGAAGCAATAACATATTATCTTATTATTTAATATGTAGGGTTACTGGATGGGTGTAGCAGTATCATATACATGTTGAGCAACATCCTTCCGGAATTGTGTTAGTGAAAAATTCGGTATAGGCAAAAGTGCCAGAACCTTGTCCAGTTTCTCGGTGAGCACTTCATCACTGAATATCGATGACAATACTTCCATCACACTTTGGCGAATGACCTGAAAGGACTTAGCTGATTTCAATTCATAAAGTTTTTGCCAAAATTCAATATCCGAGATAAGCTCTGCCTGCTTTCTGGCCTCAATTCGCATCCATAAGGACTCCAACACATAGAGCTCAATAGCTATATTTGACAGGGCCATGACGAGCTGTTGGTCTTTTTCCAGGTCGACATTACCTTCCATCTGGGCGCGTCCTACGTAGCCCAATAACTTCACCAGTGCCCGCCGGATGTCATCAGCGTATTCGCATTCAGACTGTGGTACCTCCGCAGACTGGATGATGTCCATTAAAGGAAGATCTCCTTTCATGCCTCGTTTGAATAACTGGTCCACAATAAGTAATCGGTTGATCTCATTGGTCCCCTCATATATACGGTTGATCCGGGAATCCCTGTACATGCTGGCAGGAGGTGCCTCTTCACTGTATCCCATGCCACCGTATATCTGCACCAGTTCATCGACACAGTAATCCAGCGCCTCACTACCCACAACCTTGAGGACAGAACATTCGATGGCAAAGTCCTTGGCAGCCAGGAGCTTGGCCTCACCGGCTTTGTGCCCGTCAGCTTTGAACTTGTTTATGCCATCGGTCAGAGATTCTGATAATCTGAAAGTAGCGCTGCTGAGAGCAGCGGTTTCTACTGCCATATTGGCGATCTTATACTGTATAGCTCCAAAAGAGGCTATCGGTTGACCGAACTGCACCCGTTGACCTGCATAATCACTGCCCAGCCTCAGAGCTTCCTTACATCCGGCAAGGCACAATGTGCCCAGTTTGAATCTTCCCATATTGAGCACATTGAACGCGATGAGGTGACCTTTGCCGATCTCACCGAGTAAATTCTCTTCCGGGATCTTCACATCTTCCAGAAATACCTGTCGTGTCGATGAACCGTGGATTCCTAATTTCTTTTCCTCTTCGCCGAGAGTCAGGCCTTCACGATCTCGTTCGACGACAAAAGCGGTAAACTTATCACCATCCAGTTTGGCGAAGACGATGAAGATACCTGCATAACCAGCATTCGATATCCACATCTTCTGTCCGTTGAGCACATAAGTCCCTTTCTCCTTGTTGTACTTAGCCAGAGTCTTTGCAGAAAGCGCATCAGACCCTGAGGTGGGTTCGGTCAGGCAGTAGCTCGCAATAAGATCACCTGTGATCATTGGAGGCAAGTACTTTTCCTTCTGAGCGTCTGTGCCGAAATAAAGGAAAGGTAGCATGCCGATGCCGGTATGAGCGGCAAAAGGAGTATTGAAAGAACCCATCGTGCCTATACCTATTAACATGAGTGCTACTGTGTTGGCATCGAGGTCCGAACCGCCATATTCTTCAGGCATGTGCAGGCCAAGCAATCCGAGGTCTCCCATTTTTTTGAACAGTGATTCGGCCAGGCCATCCTTTTGAGCTTCAATATCATCCTGTACAGGATAGATCTCCTGTTTTACAAAATCCTGACACGTCCTGAAGATCATGTTCTGCTCTTCACTAGCGTTTTCCGGTAGGAATATGCTGTCCTTTTCTGCGGGTTGAAAAAGATAGGCACCGCCTTTTAGGTATCCCATAACTTTTGACTTTAGGTCATTAATGTCAATTAAATACAATTCACATTTCCCAGGAATAACCACCTATAATATACGAATATTCTGACCTCAAGTCAATATGATTGGAAGATCTGGTCAGGTCAATCGTGCTTATCCAAAAAAATTCATCTCAAACATTTCATAGAAATCATCGATAGGTTATTTTTGCAATCCTTTGCGAAGACACATTGAGAAGTCGATGTGATAAATGCGGATGTAGCTCAGTTGGTAGAGCACGACCTTGCCAAGGTCGGGGTCGCGGGTTCGAGTCTCGTCATCCGCTCCACAGAAGAGGGTTTGGAGGATAATATGAAACTATTCGGTTCTCCAAACCCTTTTTATTTTAGCATCACCAAGTATGCCCGGGTGGTGGAACTGGTAGACACGCAGGACTTAAAATCCTGTTCCCATTGCGGGAGTGCGGGTTCGATTCCCGCTCCGGGTACCCCCTTCTTCAGTGTTCAGTTTTCAGGGACAGTAGGCTGACGTGCAGGTGACAGGTGACTTGTGACAAGTGACAAGTGACATAAAGCCCACCTTCAACCTTCAACCTTAAACCTTGAAACTTAAACCCACCCAACACCGAAGCACCATTCCTTCTGCGTTGATCACTTAGAGCAAGTCTGGTCCTCCAATGTGCCGAGATCTCAATCCTTTCATTATTTTAGGCGGCGCTGACAAAATGAAGGAGAAACTGACATATCATTCTATAGATCTCGAGACTCTAACCTCAGAACTCAAGAGCAACCTCGAGTCGGGGCTTACAGAAAAAGAAGCTCAAATAAGATTGGAAAAATATGGCCCTAACCTGCAGGAAAAGAGGAAACAGAAGTCCATCCTGAAGATCATTATCGAGCAATTCACCAGTCCGATCGTCTGGTTGCTAATCGGCGCCGGCTCGCTGGCATTCGCCTTTGGAGAAGTCCCCGAGGGCGTGGCCATTGTTATTGTGATTGTGATCAATGCGTCTATAGGTTTTGTCATGGAGTGGCAGGCAGTGAGATCCATGCATAATTTGCTCAAAATGGGGCGTGCACACAGCAAAGTCATCCGAGATGGGAAGACAAAGGAAATAGATTCCTCTCGTCTCGTTCCTGGCGACCTCATCTATCTGGAAGCCGGAGACCTCGTCACAGCAGATGCGAGACTGACCAAACAGCACAATCTGGCCGTTAAAGAAGCGGCATTGACCGGAGAATCCACACAGGTATCCAAAGAAGTCACAAAATTACCTGAAGACACTGTGTTGGCTGACAGAGTGAATTGTGTGTTCAAAGGCACCGTCATCACCCGCGGAAATGCAAAAGGCCTGGTGACAGCCACCGGCAACCAAACCGAGCTGGGGCATATCACCGGACTGGCACAAGAAGCCGGATCAGAGGTCACACCTCTCGATAAAAAACTCAACCGGCTGAGTAGAAAATTACTCTGGTTGACACTGGTGATCACCCTCTTCATCTTTCTTTCGGGTGTATGGAGAGGAAGGGATTGGCTGATCATGATCGAAACGGCTATTGCGCTCGCTGTGGCCGCCATTCCGGAAGGCCTGCCCGTGATCGCAACTATTACTCTTGCCAGAGGGATGGTCACCCTTTCAAAGAAGAACGCCATTGTCAAATCCCTTAAGGCCGTTCAGACCCTGGGAGAAACCAATGTCATTTTTACGGATAAAACGGGAACACTAACGGAAAATGAAATGTACCTCGATCGGATTGTGATCGACAGGGAGACCATTTCTCTCAGAGACGAAGAGCAAAACATCAATGATCCTGAAAAGAACAAGGCCCTTATTGAAAGATTGCTGAGGACGGGCATCCTGTGCAATGACAGCTCCTATGATCCCGAAGATGAGAGCACAACGGGTGATCCCATAGAGATTGCCATTTTGAAAATTGCCGTCGAAAGAGACTTACAACCGGACCAAATCCGTAAAGACTATCCCCAGGTGAAGGAGATCCCGTTCGAAGCAGAAATTCAGATGATGGGAACGGTCAATCAAGTTGATGGCGAATACCTGATAAACGTAAAGGGTGCACCCGAAGCTGTCATCCCAAAGTGTACTCACCTCCTTGATAAAAATCAGGAAGTGGTGGATTTTACTGATCGCGACAAGTGGCACCAATTGATGGATGAGCTTGCCGCCAATGGCTTTCGAGTACTTTGTTTTGCCTTCAGGGAATCCGCGGAAGAACCCGCTGATGACTTCATTCATGACCTGGTTTTTCTTGGTCTTGGTTGCTTCATCGACCCTCCAAGAGATGAAGTAAGGGAAGCCGTCGAATCCTGTTTGAAAGCCGGTATCAAAGTCATCATGGTGACAGGAGACCATCCAGAAACAGCCGGTTACATAGCGGAGAATGTAGGCCTGGTAAAAAACAGGGAAGAGGCGGTAAAAACGCATGGACGCGATCTTCCTGATAAGATGTTGGCGGATAAAGATCATCAAAACTTACTCGATACACACATTTTTGCCAGGACAAATCCCTCTCAAAAGCTGGATCTCGTAGACCTATATCAAAAGCACAACTATGTTGTAGGTATGACAGGTGATGGTGTCAATGATGCACCTGCACTTAAAAAGGCTGACATAGGAATTGCCATGGGAGAGCGTGGCACCGAGGCGGCCAAGGAGGTATCCGACATCGTTCTGAAAGATGACGCCTTTTCTTCAATAGTCCTTGCGATCCGACAGGGAAGGACCATATTCAGGAATATTAGGCTCTTTGTTGTCTATCTTCTTTCTTGCAACCTGAGCGAAATTCTCGTTGTGGGTATAGCTTCATTTCTGGGTATACCCCTACCCTTGCTCACCCTGCAAATTCTTTTTCTGAACATGGTCACTGACGTATTTCCCGCCCTGGCTCTCGGAATGAGTGAGGGTGATGAAGATATTATGACAAAGCCACCTCGAACAACAGACGAACCCATAATTCCAACCAGGTTATGGGTCTCTTTGTTGAGTTACGGTATGGCCATGACCATTGCAGTTCTCGGTATTGAATTCTATGCTCTTTACTACATGGACCTTCCCGACATGAAGATCAATAACATGACCTTTTATACCCTTATACTCGTGCAACTGTGGAACGTATTTAATTTACCAGAGAGGCAGGCGTCCTTTTTTAAAAATGAGGTGACCAAAAACAAATATATATGGATGGCCATATTGATCAGCATATCGATTGTAGTCATTTCGTGGTTTATCATTCCTGTCAGGGAAGCCCTGTCGCTCACTTCCCTGAACCTGGAACAGTGGGGATTGGTCGCGGCATTCAGTTTGATACCTGTGATCCTGGTACAACTGTTCAAACGGGCTTTCAGGGTCATAGTATAACATTACCGATGATCATGCAAGGCCCATACTTTTTGACAGAGATACAACTGATCCATGTATAAAATAGACCTACTGAACCATACCGCAGACATAAGATTGAAGGTCGTAGCAGACTCCGAAGAAGAATTATTCGAAGGGTCCATGACGGGTATGTCTTCTATATTGAAAGAAGACCTTTGTTTAAAAAACAAGGATCTTACGCTTGAGGTATATATAGAATTAGGCTCCATGAACAAAACAATCCTTTTAATTGACTTCCTGTCCGAAGTCCTGACAGAGAGCTATATAAATCATGCAATTTTTTGTAAATTATCTATATATGAATTGACTGATTCATTTTTAAAAGCCAAGGTGTTCGGTCTGCCGATCGATCGTTTTGATGAAGAGATCAAGGCCGTGACTTATCACGAAGCTGAGATCCAGGTTAATGATTCCGGGCACTGGCAAACGAATTTAATTTTTGATATATAATGGATAAAGAGCGGTTGCAAAAAATTTCAGAGGTACTCTGGCAGATACCAAAAGACACAAGAAAAGATATGCGCGTACCAGCGTGGATCTTTTCAAAGGAGAATATGCTTGAAGCTCTGCTTTCCGACAGGTCTTTAGATCAATTGGTCAACGTCGCCACCCTCCAGGGGATTCAAAAAGCCGCTATCGTCATGCCGGATGCTCATGAAGGCTATGGCTTCCCCATTGGAGGTGTCGCCGCTACCAGCTATTCCAATGGCGTGATCTCGCCAGGCGGTATCGGCTATGACATCAATTGTGGTGTGCGACTCTTGGTCACACAACTGGATTATAAGGATATTGAACACCATCTCGAGGAGCTGTCGAAAGAATTGTATCGACAGGTTCCCAGCGGACTGGGACAGGGGGGATTTTTGAAATTAAACACCAAGCAAATAGACAGCGTGCTGAAAAAAGGTGCGCTATGGGCAGTAGAAAAAGGGTACGGTGACCACTCAGATCTCGAACACATAGAATCACACGGCCGACTCACCGGTGCCGATCCATCATGCGTCTCGATCAACGCCAAGAAAAGAGGGCATGATCAATTGGGTACTATTGGCTCAGGCAATCATTTTGCCGAGATAGACCGCGTAGAACAGGTCTTTGACAAAGGGGCGGCCTATGCTTTTGGATTGAGGCCTGATCAGATCGTTGTACTCATTCATACCGGAAGTCGTGGTCTTGGTCACCAGGTAGCTACAGATTATCTGAAGCTAATGATGAAGTCTATGGAAAAGTATGCCATAAAGCCACCTGACAGAGAATTGGCGTGTGTACCATTCAGATCGGAGGAGGGTCAGAAGTATTTCAGGGCGATGAAGTGCGCCGCGAATTACGCCTGGTGCAATCGGGAAATAATTACCTGGGAGGTCCGTAAGGCCATGGATAACGTTTTCGGTGATCAGGCCGGCCACGTGTCCGTTCTGTATGACGTTGCGCATAATATTGCCAAGCTGGAAACTCATGTGATCGCTGGTAAAGAACAGAAAGTCATTGTCCACAGAAAGGGCGCAACCCGCGCTTTTGGACCAGGTTTTGAGGAGCTGCCTTTGGCATTCCGGCATATTGGTCAACCCGTACTCATACCCGGCAGTATGGGAACGGCCTCCTATGTTCTCGCAGGCACCGAAAAGAGTATGGAAGCTTCATTTGGCTCGTGTTGCCACGGTGCCGGTAGAAGACTGTCACGCAGAGCAGCCAAAAAACAGGTAGATGCGCCAGGCTTGATCAGACAATTGAAGGACCAGGGTACATATGTACAAGCAGGCTCCTATCGAGGTGTAGCTGAAGAAGCGCCGATCGCTTACAAGGACGTGGACAGTGTGGTCGAAACTGTGCATGATGCCGGACTGGCTAAAAAGGTAGCCAGGTTGCGTCCTCTCGCTGTAGTAAAAGGATAGGCCCTATTACCAAGTATTCTGTCTTTGGTAAATAATGGGTTCCTTTTTAACTTTTTTGCACTATTAGTTGTCTTAGAAGTACTTCCCGCTTCTAATGAACAGCGACCACACACTTTCTTTATGACCAATAAAAAGCCGTCCGGAATAAAAAAGCCCAAACTTCCACGATCCAGCTTTACATGGATCTATTTACTCATATTTTTTGGTTTGATGTTGTACTGGTTTTCAGGCAGTCAGAATTATTTGCCTGAGATCACCTGGAAAGAATTTAAGGAGGAAATGCTCATCCCCGGGGATGTTGATAAGGTCGATGTTATCAATAACGAGCGGGTAGAAGTATATATTGAAAAAGAAAAGCTCGATCAGTCCAGGTATGATGATTATGGCGATCAGCTATTCAGTGACCAACCGCATGCCGGTCCTCACTGCTATTTTAACATCGGTTCTGTGGAAGTCTTTCATTCCGAACTTGAAGCGGCTCAAGAAGATCTTGCTGAAGACCAGCGGATCACGGTTACCTATAGTAAGGAGGAGAACTGGTGGGGAACCATCCTGGCCTGGCTGATCCCTTTTGCGTTGATCATCTTCCTCTGGATCTTCCTTATGCGCGGTGCTGCCTCAAGGATGCAGGGCGGCGCAGGTTCGCCATTCAATTTTGGACAATCCAAGGCTAGAGTCTTCGAAAAGGGTAAAAGCACGAAGGTGACATTTGAAGATGTGGCTGGACTGGAAGAAGCCAAAGAGGAGATATTCGAACTTGTGCAATTCCTCAAATCACCAGAGCGATACCGACGCCTGGGAGCCAAGATCCCCAAGGGAGTTTTACTTATAGGACCACCTGGAACTGGAAAAACCCTACTGGCTAAAGCTGTCGCGGGTGAAGCTGGAGTACCATTTTTCTCATTATCCGGTTCGGAATTCATCGAGATGTTCGTCGGTGTAGGCGCGGCGCGAATGAGGGACCTCTTTCAAAAAGCCAAGGCCAAAGCACCAAGTATAATTTTCATCGATGAGATCGATACTATAGGCCGTGCTCGTGGCAAGATCCAGGCTTTTCAGTCCAATGACGAACGAGAAAGTACGCTCAATCAGCTATTGGCCGAACTTGATGGTTTTGACACAGATACCGGTGTCATCGTCCTCGCTGCAACCAATCGTGGTGACATTCTTGATCCCGCTCTTTTAAGACCCGGCAGATTTGACCGCCATGTCCATCTGGAGCTGCCAAATCTCACGGAACGTAAAGCCATCTTCAAGGTACATATGAAACCTCTAAAGATAGGATCTGATGTTGATGAAGAATTGTTGGCCTCGCAAACTCCGGGATTTTCGGGCGCCGACATTGCCAATATTTGCAATGAAGCAGCACTCATCGCAGCCAGAAAAGAAAAGGACGCTGTATACAGGCAGGATTTCATGGATGCCATAGACCGGGTTGTCGGCGGTCTCGAAAAGAGAAGCAAGATCATATCTCCTGAGGAAAAAAGGAGAATCGCCTATCATGAGGCGGGTCATGTTACGGCTGCATGGTATCTCGAGCACACCCATCCCGTGCTTAAAGTGACCATCATTCCAAGGGGAAGGTCTCTGGGGTCGGCATGGTATCTCCCGGAGGAACATAACATCGTTACTCGGTCAGAATTTATTGACAATATCTGTATGGCCCTGGGTGGTCGTGCCGCGGAAGACCTTGTCTTTGATGAAGTATCTTCCAATGCGCTGGATGATCTTGAAAAAGTAACCAAACAGGCTTATACGATGGTGATGCATTATGGACTTAGTGATGAGATCCGTAATCTGAGTTATTACGACTCCACCGGTAGATCAGAACAATCCCTCCAAAAACCTTACAGCGAAAAGACGGCGGAAAGAATCGATCAGGAGGTGCAGGAAATTGTAGACGATGCCTATCAACGTACCAAGAAGATAATACAGTCTCACAGAAAAGAACTCGATGCTCTGGCAAAAGCACTTATAGAGGAAGAAGTGGTATATAAAGATGGAATTGAAAAGATCCTGGGTGAGAGACCCGATAAGTAGCTTGTTGGCTTTTGAGCATCAATTTTGTAAACTTACAGTATGGAAATGGATGAACTTAAAGGATTAAAGAAAAGGGTAAACCACCTGAAGACAATACTGCAAAACACACACGATTACCGGAAAGAGTGGAAAGATTCGTTAAAGGATACAATAATCAACTCAATTTCCGAAATGACCAAAGCTGCAGACCTGGATGTGGATATCGATGTACGAGACCAGATCGAAAATCTAGAAACGATCATAGTAAGCCTGGGAAAAAGTAACAGCGGCATCTCTGAAAAACTCGAAAATGACTTGAGCAGGCCGTTCATCCGCCATGGAGGTGTGCTTGTATATCAACAACTTTTCAATGGCAAGATCCTTGTCATGATCAACTATCCTTACATAGAGGGATATGGCGAGCCGCGGCCACCAAAGAACATAGCCATCTATCGGCCGGAAGAGGTCCAGCGACCTTATCTCATTCGACATCTTGAAGAACTGGTCAAGGAAGTAGCCGAATGGGAAGATTACGACGATGATGACGTCAACACCAAGAAGATCGGCTTCAATGTGGATTATCAGCCCAAAGAGGACCAGCCTAACTGATCTGTCCTACCACTTCTTGTCTCCTTCTATTACCTTTACAAGGGTACCCTTTTGCAGATCATCTTCCAGATACATTCCATTCACAACGGCATGTTCTTCAAGCCTATCCTCTGACACGCCTTGAGCAATCAAATATTGTCTTAGCGAAGTGTTCGAGGAAACAGTTCGGATATCAAGCCGATTGGGTCTGACGTTGATCTTGGAAGGATCTGTCAGTCGATTAAATCCGAATATGGTACCGTCAAATGTAGGTTGATAGATCGCAAAACTGGATGCTTCTGACAGCCCGTGGAATTCATAGATATAGCCACCATAATTGATATAACCACTTCTGATCTTTACTGGTGTCTGCTGCTCGGGAGGTGTATTGGGATCCTGATTCTGGTCGGCCACTGTGACCAGTGCGTTCATCCCATTGATCTTTCTCTGGTCGGACTGGACTACTGTAAATTGTAGTTCTTCTGAAGCCGCATTGCTGGCCGCCTGAAGTGATTCCTCAGCCGAAAGTCTCAATACCAGAATGGCCTTACCGTCCTCAGGCGCCATCTGGACCATTTCGGGTGTATTGATAGTTCGCCATCCATTAGGTATCGGATAGAGGAATGTCAGTTCCGGATGATAAAAATAATTGCCTTCCACATATCCCTGTCTCGGATCCTCACCGTATATCATACCATCGATCATTTCAAGATAGCCGTTGCGCTCCACTGTGAGCTCTGCGTCTGATTTATTCAGTTTGCTCTGGTACTTATCCGCCAACTCATGAACACGCTCGTATCTGTTGAGTGGATTGGGATGCGTGGATAAAAATGTGGGAATTCGTCCTTCCGGACCACCCGATAACCTATCAAGCGTCTTGAAAAAATCAGCCATTTCATGGGCCTGGTATCCTACCTTTGTGGAGTATTCCACGCCAAGTTCATCCGACTGGCTTTCATCATCTCGTCCGAATTTCAAGAAGAGCAACTGTAGCCCGGTAGAAGCGATATCCATATACTGAGCCAACTCAGGCTTGATAATGATACCCGCGATCAAACCCAATTGGGCAAAGACAGATTTCGAATATTGATTTACAGAGTGTTTGGCGGTTATATGACCAATCTCATGGCCCAGGACACCCGCAAATTCCGCAGAATTGTTGAAATGGACCATTATACCCCGGGTGAAATACACGAAACCACCCGGTACTGCAAATGCATTGACGACAGGGGAATCCAGTATCTTGAACTCATAGGGAAGGTCAGGTCGGTGGCTGATAGCCGCCATAGCCTTGCCCTCCTTTTCTATAAATCTCTGTAATTGTTCGTCCTCGTAAAGACCGAATTGTGCTACGATCTTGGGGTCATTCTCCTTGCCAAGGGCGATCTCCTGCTGTTTTGACATCAAAGAAAGCTCCTTCTTACCAGTCACAGGGTTCCTTGCACAAGCAAAAACGATCGTAAGGATAATTAGAAATATTCCTGACTTCTTCAGCATATTTATTGGTTTGTTTTAGAGCTTCGGCATTATTCGGATCTCGATCTCATATCTATCAAACGGTTCGGGTAGTCGGTAATAATGGCATCCACCCCCAATCTTAGCATTTCTTTAAGATCGTCTATCTCATTCACAGTCCACACGGCCACTTTTATTCCGTGATTCTGTGCATAGTTTAAACCTGAAATTTTGAGTCTCTTAAAATACGGACTGTAATAATCCGGTTCAAATCCAAGTTCCTTAATATTCCTTTCAATGCCTTTTTTATTGTAAATAAGATAGCTCAACTCACATGAAAAGTTCATTTGTCTCGCGATACGAAGAAGTTCAGCATCGAAACATTGGAGAATCGTGTTCTCCTCAAGGCCATTATCCTCTATGATCTTCCTGAATATCTTCAGATAAGTTTTTCTGTCCGGACAAAAAACGCCTTCCCAGGAAGGGCGATATTTGATCTCGATGTTCCAGGTTATACTGTTCAATCGCAGGTTGCTTTCCTCGCTGACCTTGGTAAAAACCTCTGATAACAAAGGCTTCGACACAGGCAACTTCTTTTGGGCTGGAAAACCTTCCAGTGCGAGACTGCCACAGTCATAACGCTCTATTTCATGCTGTGACATCGTATAGATATTGGTCTTCTTCTTTCCGGCCACAGGCTGACCATCAATTGTCAAGCAAATCTTATCGTCTATCCAGGGCTCATGGGATACGACCAGTTCTCCATCACCATTCATGACGACATCGAGTTCCAGAGTTCTTACTCCCAGTTCAAGAGCTTTGAGAAATGCGGGGATGGTATTTTCGGGCATCAGGCCTCTGCATCCCCTGTGTCCGTGAATATCGACACTTCCCGCGTCTGATTGTGATTTGCAGGTAAGAGAGCAAAATACTATTATACTGATCAGAAAGTATCTTAGCGAAAGATTCATATTAAGAACATTCAACTTTGCTCTGCTTAAGAAGTTTTAAATTCGGGTGAAGAAAGCCCAATTAGTCAAAGATATTCAAGTATGGCGTATCAAATTTTCATTAATAATTCTGATCAGGGGATCATCGAGACCGATATAATGAATGAGGGACACATAACTACCCTTGATGGCCGTAGGATCAACGTGAGGTTAAATGGTGTAAACCATTTCATAGAGTGCCTGGAATGCGATCTTGAAAAAAAGACCATACGTCTTATGATCAATGACGCCATTTACAATCTGGAACTGCTGGATGAAGTAGATCAGATGGTTGACTCGCTTGGTTTGGAAGCCGGGATTGACGAACGGTCTTCAGACGTGATCGCCCCCATGCCGGGCAAGATCCTGGAATACCGGGTCAAAGTGGGTCAAGAGGTACAGGAGGGAGACCCACTCGTCATTCTGGAAGCCATGAAGATGGAAAATATTCTTAAGGCAACAGGACCAGGTGTGATCGAAGAAATACATGGAGATCCTGGTCAAACGGTCGATAAGGGAACACTTCTGATAACTTTGGAATGATGATAGAAAAAGATCAACTGATCAACAGATTTTCACCGGTTACCAAAGAAACATGGCTACAAAAGATCAATAGAGATCTTAAAGGACAGGATATATCCGAACTTCACGAATCGATATCTGATGATTGGAAGATCGATCCATTCATACATTTTGAGGATCTGTCACCGCCAGAGGTCAATCAGATACAATTCAGACGAGACTCTCATTCGATCGCTCTTGAAAGAATAACAGATACCCACCCAGCTGCTGCCAATAAAGAGGCATTGAGGGCTTTGAAAGAAGGCGCAGGAGCTTTGTTCTTCACGTCAGACCAACTAACCGATAGCAACCTGGTTATGGATGGTATTGATACCCAATTGGCGCCGGTATTCAGTCGTCAGCTTGATAAAACGATTTTGACGGAAGACGAAAACACCGTTATATCAATTAGTTTAAGCCATGATTTCACGGAAAGTTGCGGCTCGTGGTTCAGGAATATCATTGAGGAAGACCGATCTGAGTTTGTCATGCAGGTACGGTGTGTCGATCAGTTCTATCATAATATCTGTGCACTGAGGGCACTAAGGATTTGCTGGAATCAACTGATGCAGGACATACATAAAGAAGATACCAGATTCGTGATAATTGCAGATTATGATGTGGACGACGATGAGGACCTGGCTTTTAATTTGCAACTGAGCATGCCAAAAGTGTTAGCAGCCTTTCTTGGAGGCGCTGATCACATTGCATCTCCGGGCGGCCTCGAAAAGAACGAAGCAAAGTGGTATCATAATCTTGTTCATCTACTTACCCTGGAAGCAGGTCTGGAGCCTACCAGGGATACAATGAGTGGTAGTTTCTATCTTGAGAAACTGACCAATGATATCGCTGATCGCATCTGGAGTTCATTATTAAAACAAGCAGGACAAAAATGAAGAAAGTATTGATCGCCAACCGGGGTGAAATTGCCTTGAGGGTCATTCGCACGCTGAAAAAAATGGATATCCGCAGTGTCGCCATATATTCTGAAGCTGATATAGATGCGCCCCATGCTGTCGCTGCCGATGAAGCGGTCTGTATTGGTCCCCCTGCCTCTAAAGATTCATACCTGCGAGGAGATAAGATCATCGAGGTGGCCAGAGAACGAGGATGTGATGCTATCCATCCCGGCTACGGATTTCTTAGTGAGAATGCTGACTTTGCCGAATCTGTCGAAAAGGCCGGTTTGACTTTCATCGGTCCCAAAGCGAAGTCCATGAGGATCATGGGCAGCAAACTGGCGGCCAAGGAGGCCGTGGGAAAATATGATATCCCTATGGTCCCCGGGTCCGACGGAGCCATTACCGACCCCGATGAGGCACGTAACCTTATTGAGGAGATCGGACTGCCTGTTTTGGTAAAAGCATCTGCCGGTGGTGGTGGCAAGGGTATGCGAATGGTTGAAAGAATCGAGGACCTCAAAGAGCAGATCGATACAGCCATGAGTGAAGCAAAGTCTTCATTTGGCGATGGCGCCGTTTTCATTGAAAAGTTCGTTACCAATCCGCGTCACATTGAATTCCAGGTATTTGCAGATCAGCACGGCCATGTGGTCCATCTCTTTGAACGAGAATGCAGCATCCAGAGAAGACATCAAAAGGTCATAGAAGAAGCACCCTCTTCTGTTTTGACAGAGGATCTTCGAGAAAAAATGGGTGAAGAAGCCGTCAAGGTAGCCAGGGCCTGTGATTATGTGGGTGCCGGTACAGTAGAGTTTCTGCTTGATGCGGATCATAATTTCTACTTCCTTGAGATGAATACCAGGCTTCAGGTGGAACATCCCGTTACAGAGTGGATCTGTGGACAGGACCTTGTGGAATGGCAGATAAGGGTCGCCCGGGGAGAAGCCCTACCCCTTTCCCAGGAAGAGATAAAAATGAACGGTCATGCCATAGAACTCCGTGTATATGCAGAAGACCCTGAAAACGGCTTTGCACCATCCATCGGAAATCTCAGTTTTTACCGTCCGCCACAGGGCCCAAATATCAGGGTCGATGACGGGTTTCGTGAAGGAATGGATGTGCCCATTCACTATGACCCTATGATCTCAAAATTGATAGTTTACGCTGAAGATCGGATCCAGGCCATTGACGCTATGCTGGAGGCAATACACCAATACCGAATAGAAGGGATCGAAACTACCTTGCCCTTTGGAGCCTTTGTCATGAAGAATGAAGCTTTCCGGACTGGTAATTTCGACACTCACTTCGTAGAACAGCATTTCGGTCAACGTGGATCTATTACCAAAAACATACAAAAGGCCGCCATGATCGGTGGTCTGCATTTTTATCTCAAGAATCGCAATAAGGTAAAGCCAATATTTACGAAATCCTGATCACCAATGAAATTGAGTCAAAGCATACAACGAAAGGAGATCAAGAAAAAGCCGGACCATATCAGGCATTATGGCAGATATGTCTCCGGGATCCCCCCTTTTCTCGGAGGGCCTTACAGTACGATGTATGTAAAAAGACCATGGACGATAAGACAATATGCCGGGTTTTCATCTGCTGAAGAAAGCAACGCGTTTTACAGGGATAATCTAAAAAAGGGCCAGAAAGGATTGAGTGTGGCATTCGATCTTGCCACTCACCGCGGATATGACAGCGACCACCCGCGGGTTCAGGGAGATGTTGGAAAAGCCGGAGTGGCAATAGATACCGTGGAAGACATGAAGAGGCTTTTCGACGGCATTCCACTGGAGCAAATGTCGGTTTCCATGACCATGAATGGTGCTGTTATTCCCATTATGGCTTTTTATATAGTGGCGGCCGAAGAACAGGGTGTGAGTACAGAAAAGTTGAGGGGTACTATACAGAACGATATACTGAAGGAGTTCATGGTGCGCAATACGTACATCTACCCCCCTGACTTTTCCATGCGTATTATTGCCGACATATTCAAATACACCAGTGAGCACATGCCAAAATTCAATTCGATCAGTGTGAGCGGCTATCATATGCACGAAGCCGGAGCTCCTGCTGATCTGGAACTGGCCTATACCATTGCTGATGGAATGGAATATGTTAGGTGTGGCATTGATGCCGGGTTGGAAGTAGATGCATTCGCACCAAGGATAAGCTTTTTTTGGGCTACAGGTATGAATTTCTTTGATGAAGTTGCAAAATTACGTGCGGGCCGATTACTCTGGGCAGAAGTTATGAGCACTTTCGATCCAGAGAACCCAAAATCGCTTTCCCTCCGCACGCACTGTCAGACGTCCGGATGGAGTCTTACAGAACAGGATCCTTATAACAACGTGGGGAGGACCAGCCTTGAGGCTATGGCTGCTGTGCTTGGCGGTACGCAGTCGCTGCATACCAACTCGTTAGACGAGGCCATCGCATTACCTACTCCGTACAGCGCAAATATTGCCAGAGAAACACAGAAATACCTTCAACAGTCATCCGGCATTACGAATACTGTGGACCCCTTCAACGGCTCCTATTTCGTGGAAGATCGCACCCAGGATTTGCTGATAAAGGCAAGATCACACATCCGTGAGATCGAAGAACTTGGTGGGATGGCCAAAGCGATCGATTCCGGCATCCCGAAAATGAGAATCGAAGAAGCTGCTGCTGCCAAGCAAGCCGGCATAGAAAGTGGACGGGAAAAGATCATAGGGGTCAATACTTTGAAATATAATGAAGAGGTCACCCTTGATATACTTGAAGTTGATAATGAAAAGGTCAAAAAAGAGCAGATCGCTTCTATCAACCGCATCAAATCAAGCAGGAACGATAAGAAAGTCGACGATGCATTATCTGCACTGGAAAATGCCGCAGCCTCAGGTGGGAAAAACCTTCTTGATCTTGCGGTAGTGGCGGCGCGTCACAGGGCTACCCTCGGAGAGATCTCCATGGCCATGGAAAAATCACAGGGCAGATACAGGGCCACCAACAGACTCATCGGTGGCGTTTACAAAGGTCAAATGGAAAAAGAGAAAGACTTTCAAAAGGCACGGGAACTGGTCAACAAGTTTGCTGACCAGGACGGCCGACAACCAAGAATATACATTGCCAAGCTGGGGCAGGATGGTCACGATCGTGGTGCCAAGGTCATCGCTACGAGCTTCGCCGACCTGGGATTCGACGTAGATATAGGCCCCTTGTTCCAGACTCCTGAAGAAGCGGCGAGAGCTGCAGCAGATAACGATGTCCATGTTATCGGAGTCAGTTCGCTTGCTGCAGGACATAAGACTCTCGTTCCTAAGGTCATGGAGGCGCTCAGGTCCCTCAACCGTGATGATATCAGCGTAGTGGTTGGTGGTATCATTCCACGTCAGGACTACGAGTACCTTGAAGATCTCGGCGTTGTAGGTATTTTTGGACCCGGTTCATCCATAAGCCTCGCGGCCATCAAGATATTGAACTATCTCATCGAAAACTATAAAAGCGACCTCATCTGATATGGAGGAAAAAATAGCACTATTGAAGAAAATGCTTGATGAAGCCGCCCTCGGAGGAGGTCAGGCGAGAATAGACAAGCAACATGCCAAGTCCAAGTTGACAGCCCGTGAGAGGGTCCTCTTACTTTTGGATAACAACTCCTTTCAAGAGATGGGAGCTCTGGTTACTCACAGGACAACGGATTTTGATATGCAGGACCAGATCTACTATGGTGACGGAGTGGTTACCGGATATGGCACTATCGATGGCCGCCTGGTATATGTCTTTGCTCAGGACTTCACCGTCTTCGGTGGATCTCTTTCTGAGACCCATGCAGAAAAAATATGCAAGATCATGGATCTGGCCGTCACCAATGGTGCTCCACTTATCGGACTTAACGACAGCGGAGGGGCCAGGATACAGGAAGGAGTGAGATCGCTAGGTGGGTACGCCGATATATTCTACAGGAATGTACAGGCGTCAGGTGTCATACCTCAGATCTCAGCCATTATGGGGCCTTGCGCAGGAGGTGCAGTTTATTCTCCAGCCATGACCGATTTTACGATCATGGTAGACCGCACAAGTTATATGTTTGTCACAGGTCCTAATGTTGTAAAAACAGTAACTAATGAAGAGGTAAGCTCGGAAGAGCTAGGAGGGGCCAAGACCCACGCTTCGAAATCCGGAGTTTCTCATATCACAGCTGGCAATGATCTCGACTGTATACTAAAGATCAAGCAATTACTGTCCTACCTGCCCCAAAATAACAGGGAAAAAACCGGCACTCTGCCCTATGAGACCGACGATGAGATCCGTCCTGAGCTTAATAGCTTGCTACCTGAATCCGCCAATGTCCCTTATGATATGCACGACGTGATCCGTCATGTCATAGATGAAGGTTCCTTTTATGAGATCCATGAAGAGTTCGCTACCAATATCATTGTAGGCTTTGCCAGATTAGGCGGCCGAAGTATAGGGATCGTTGCCAATCAACCCATGAGTCTGGCCGGTGTTCTGGATGTCAACAGCAGCACCAAAGGTGCCCGATTCGTAAGGTTTTGCGATTGTTTCAATATTCCACTTCTGGTATTCGAGGATGTTCCGGGATTCCTGCCTGGAACAGACCAGGAATGGAATGCTATTATTACTAACGGTGCGAAATTGCTCTATGCGTTTAGCGAGGCCACCGTTCCGCGGATCACAGTGATCACGAGGAAGGCCTACGGTGGGGCCTACGATGTGATGAACAGTAAACATATCGGTGCCGATTACAATTTCGCCTGGCCGTCAGCTGAAATTGCGGTTATGGGAGCCAAGGGTGCCAGTGAGATCATATTCAAAAAAGAGATCCGGGAAGCCAAAGACAGCGAAGCAAAGGCCAAGGAAATGGAAGACCGCTACTCCGAGCTCTTTGCCAACCCATATATTGCCGCAGCCCGTGGGTATGTAGATGAGGTTATAATTCCTGATCAGACGAGGCGCAAACTCATTATGGCGTTCGCTACTCTCGAAGAGAAGAACCAGCACCGCCCGGAGCGAAAACATGGCAATATTCCATTGTAGCCTGATCTTTCGATATAAGGTTTTCATGTCTATCTTTGCTAAACTTTTTACGAAGTAAAGTTTTATACACGTATGGCGATCATTATTACAGATGAATGCATCAATTGTGGTGCTTGTGAGCCGGAATGCCCTAATAATGCCATATATGAAGGTGGCGTAGAGTGGAAAGTCGAGGAAGGAACAACCGTCACCGGATTCTATGAACTGGAAAGTGGTAAAAAAGTAGATGCCTCACAGTCTATGGACCCAATAGATGAAGAGATATACTTCATAGTTCCGGATAAGTGTACTGAATGCAAGGGCTTTCATGACGAACCTCAGTGCGCAGCCGTTTGCCCGGTCGACTGCTGTGTGCAAGACCCCGATCGTGTGGAATCTGAAGAGACTCTATTGGAAAGACAGGCCCGACTCCACAAATAAAAAAGGTCCGGCTCATCCCGGACCCTTGATCTTCATCTTTCAGATTACGTGTGTCATTGAATGACCAGCTTTTTGTAAATCCTTTCTCCATTGGTCTCTATGGATATGAAATAAATGCCTGGAAGCAAGCCAGCAACATCCAACTTAAGACCAGATCCCTCTTCAATAGGCGCTACAGTCATCAGCATCCCCTGAGAATTTATGAGTTCTATTGAGAAATCGGCAGTTTCAACAACACCTCCTTCTATCCACAACTCATTATCCGCGGGATTGGGAAATATCACAAGAGCATTATGATCTATATCTTCACTCTGCACAGAACCTATCATGATCTCCACTTCTTTGATCCGTGTTGTACATGGACTGATCGCACTCAAGGAGACGGTATAGACTCCGTTCTGATCATAAGTATGTATTGGATTCTCTTCAGTACTCGTATTCCCATCACCAAAGTCCCATAGATATGATGTACTTCGACTTGACCGATTGTCAAATTCAACCGTACGCATATCAACGTTGTACGCAAAATTTGGTGTAGGTCTGGAATATGTAGTTATCAGTTTTTCAGACTGGTCGTAAGCACCCGTCTCCGAATGGACCACTTCCAATTGTACATTAAATTCCTCAGTGGCTAAAAACCTCACATTATGAGGACCGGGACCTGAAACATATTTGGGATTGACCTTCTCACCAAATACCCAAAAATAGTCATAATCCGGATTGGCCGTTGTGGCTTCGAACACCACGTTCTCGAATAAAGCACAAGGCGTATCATTGGTATAGGTGAAGTCCGCATTTGGGAATTCAATATTGGATTCTTCGACCCTGATATTGTCTAAATAAAGGTTTGTGTTAAAACCATTTTCCAATTCAAATGCAATGACGACTTCGCTTCCCTTAAAATCTTCAAGATTGAATCCTATGGTTCTCCAGTCATTAGCCGAAGCTGGCGTCCATGGTGCCATAGCTTGAAGAGGACTGGTACGTAATTGATCGCCGTTTCTGTTTATCAATTGGACCACCTTACGATCTCCACAAAATGAGTAAACCACTACTCTCAATCTGCCGATATATTGTGAATTAGCATCCACATGATATGCATAGTCAAAGAAAAGAATAGGTCGAGTCGCGTCGGTAAGATCTATGGCCTCTGTATACAAATAGTCACTGTAAAATATTTCCCTGCTGATCTCATTGTGTATGCCTGCACATTTCGTAGGTTGGCCATCGGCTCCTACAGCATTCCATTCTCCCCAGAAAGCGCCATCTGTTTCGCTTTGCACATCATAGCCGGGAGGTGGGAAGTTGCCGCTCTGGAAGTCCTCGGCGTAATCCAGGCCCGATGAAGAGACCAAAGGAAATACTTCTATGGTCCTGCTAATGACATCATTCCCTGGCAATTCATCATCTGCCGCCTCTATCCAGACACGTACATCATGTAATCCGGCAAAAGGAATTGAAAAGCTGTCGGTGGTCATGACCAACTTGGACTCGCCCGGAGCCAGATCCACTTTGATCGACTCACCACTGACCGGTCCACTGTCCAACTGATAATTGATGGAAATATCATCCACCTGGGTGAGGCCATTATTGCGGAGCTGCAAGACAATTCGCTCATTGAATTCGCCGCAGGAATAGACCAATTGCTCATTCGGACTGAATAATGTGACGATTTCCACATCCGTATTCACGATACAGTCGAGAATACCTTCGTTGAATTGATGAGCAATGGAGCGGCTACTTCTGAGTCCTTCATCACCCAGGGCTCTGACCGCAAACCACATATCTGCTAATACATCAGTGACCGGGACTTCTGCTACAGTGGTATCCGAACTTCCGATCCATTCCATTTTAGTATCTCCCAACATATAGATGTCATAACTCGTAGCTCCTTCTACTTCACCCCAACTCAATTGCACAAATTCAGGACAAACTCGATTTACTCTCAGTCCCGTTGGTGTGCCTATTATTGAAAAGTTATCTTCGTTGACAGCTGATGTGGACCCTCTGCTCACGCGGACCTTACAATTACTACTAACCTCATTAGGCACTGTCCATGAATAAGTTCGCAATGAAGCTGAGGCAACGCCCATCGGATTCCAAGTCATTCCGTTATCGGTGGAGTACTCCAGTTCAAAACTCTCATTACCTGGTGTAGCATCCCAATGGATCTGCTCCACGGATGAGGGAGCAAACCCCTCTCCGCCATAGGGATATGTTATGCTTATCTCTTCGGTGATCATCTCGTAGAGCACGTAATACGGTCTTTCCCCGAATGGCATGTTGTTGCCTATAACAATAACTTTATAGATTCCAGGCTCAGGGTTCCTTAACAATACTTGTTCGACATTATTGAGGCTGTCCCTTCCTTTGCCAGCAGGTTCTCCGAGGCCTACAGGGTCCGGCGTAGGATCTAACAGCCAGGGCTCGAATTCATTGCCATCTTCATCGATGAGCATGAGGTCCAGGTCATTGATCAGTGCTATCTGGCTTCCAGCTGCAGCTGGTGGTTCTTTCCAGTACAGCATAACCCGTAATTCCTTAACCGAATCTGGTATTTCTATTTCGTGTATGGCTTCCTCCTGGTGATCAACGGTCGATCTTTCATAACGCCCGTCTCTCAACAATTCGTAAGCACGATTGGCATTGATATGTCCCCAGCCATAAAGATAATCAGGACCTTCGTTACCCAGATCATTGGCCGTGTTCATCAATGCGGCTTTAATAAGTGCAGATTCCGGATTCTCTCCTCCATTCATATCTCGGTAGGCGTGATAAAGCTGAGCCGAAACGCCAGCAACTCCAGGGGAAGCTGCCGAAGTACCACCGCCAGGACTGTACAGATTATTCGGATCTGTTGATAACTGATCCGTTCCCCTTGCCGCCAGGTCAGGTTTGATACGTCCATCTGCTGACGGACCTCGGCTACTGCTGTTCTCAAGGGACACGTCGATCCTCAAGTTAGCGGTAGCTATGACATTCTTTCCGATTTTGTGTCCACCGGTTATGTTACCCCAGCGATTCCCTGCTCCATAGCCACAATCTCTCGTGCCGCTGTTACCCGCTGAGAAGACATGCAGCAAGGATGGGTTGCGCTCTATCTGATCGTCTACAGTTCTTGTAATGGTTGTATATCCATCGTTACAACCGTTGCTATAAGATGAGTTGGTTACCATGACATCCTCTTGTCTGTGGAGATCAAGAGTATTATCCATGAAATGGTCGACATAATTAACCACATACAAGAAAGCCCCGGACGCCATACCTTTTGCCCGTGGATTCAGGTTACCACCTCCCACGAATATGCCGGATACCATATCCGCATGTTCAATATTCACCAAGCCAGCTGTCTGAAGATTATCCAGACGGCCCTTGTAGTCGATGTGCGGGCCGACAACTCCATCGTCCCTCGTCAATACATTGACTCCCGTTCCATCATACTTCAATCCACTGGCAGCATCTGAATTTATCATGTTGGATCTATGGAGGCTTCGACCTTCTGTATCCTCTGGTTCACCGGGTTCCGGCATCAGAGACAAGAACTGAACATAGGGGTGTTTCGAAAGCTCGTAGAGGTTATTTATATCAGTTTGAGCATGGACTATGCTGTAGTCACTGAAGATCTCATTGATGCGACAATCATTAGCAAGCTCTGCCGTAATGGTTTTCTCATTCACCAGTTCAGAATACTGAATGACTACAGCGACCAGGTTACCTTTTAACGCCCAGTCCCCAATATCTCCGTTCAGGATGTCCCTCGATACTTTGGCCTGCCAGGGCAATCGGTCTATAGCATTGACGCCCATTCTTTTCAATGATCTAATATCTGTATCAACGGGAAGCGCTACCAGATAGGTATTCTTATGGTAGTAATCCAAAAGCTCCACACCCTCATCTTTCAACTGATGCCTGATCTCTGCTCCAGGGATATCAGAAAACTGCAACAGTCTGATGACCCTACCCTCTACCAGTTCGTCCTGTTCATAGGCAATCTGATCATCGCTAGACAACTGCACAGGCTGCCATTTAACGTTCTCAAAATGAATAGTATGGGTTTGTGAAAATAATGTGGCCGTATACGCAAATAGCGCAACAATTATAGGGTAAATGCTCTTCTTCATCATTTTAGTTTTGCGAACTGTCCAAAATACTAAAACAAGAGATAATCCCCGGAAGTTGACAATGATTTTTAACAGATGTGTCTCGCGACATCAAACGGTTCAGTCCATCCGTCCTTTTATTGAAGTAAACCAGTCTTGCATCAATCTTTTGAGGTGGCTATTCCTGAATATGAATATCAGCCAAAGGAAGAAGGCAATAATAATACTGAAACCCATAGTCAGCATGCTCACAACAGTCAATAAAACATCCATAGTTCCATCACTGAGCTCATAGACATCAATTCTGGCCTTTGACACGCTGAAAAGGGTCATGATGTACAATTTGACGAGCAGGAAAGCCAGCATGATCAGACACGCAATGAGGCCATTGGTCAGTTTCAGCCTCCATTGCATTGGAGTGGCAAGTATCAGGGAAATCAGGAAAAGAAAGGGGACGACAAAAAACTCAAATATAAGATATGAAATGAACCTGTACGGCACTTCAATATCCGCTTTTCCCGTCCTGCGCGCCTCCTGGATAGCTTCCTGTATTTTCTCTTCCGTCCATTCGAACTCCACGATCATCTTGTTGTCGTTCAATATGCCGTTCTGTCTTTCGGGCTTCGTGTTGAACTTAAGCTCGGACATTGTTAGTGACAACGTGGACTTGCTTATCCCCCTGAAGAAAGAGTTGATCCCACTATCCATACCCATCCAGCTGACCACAGCCGTCAATATGAAGTAAGTCAGGAGAAAGAGCAGCGCAAAACGCAGTATGGGATTATTTTTCAGCATTTGCCTCATTTTTTCGCGTTACGCGACTCACCCATATCATCCATAATATGATCGATATGATCGTAAAAATGACAACACCCCCATGAAGGTGCAGAAAATCAAATGCCTCGGGCCAGTATCGCCCTGAGAGATATAATCCTGATATTCTAAATATATTAATGACGAAAAGAATACCAACCCCCCACAGCAGACCTGGGAGCTTTTTTCTAAGTGTTATCAACGGGAAAACAAGGACCGCACAAATGTAAAGAGCGGTGGCCTCCACACCATCACAACCGCCTTTGATACTCACCCTGAAGTCATCAGAGTAAATGACATCTCCCTCGACAGAGGTTGGCTGACCGAGGATATTCAGCAGTATATTGGAAAGTTTGGCCTGGAAATTAAGTAATCCGCTTTGGATGTAGTTCTCGTAAAGCGGAGAATAGTAAAAGGCATAAAAGATCGCCATGGCCAGAGCAAAAAATCCAAAGAACTTTAGGAGGATACCGCGGCCTTTTCGATTGGCCGGTTTTTTTCTGCCGTGAGTATTTCTTGTTATTCTTTTCTTCTTACTCATGCCAATTCAACCCGTTCACAATATGTGACAAAATAAAAAAGAGGTTGATACTGGCCGGTATCAACCTCCTTATAACTATTGATCTTGATTAGAATTAGCTTCTTTCAGCCACTCTGCTTGTGCTCATGTTGTAGATCGTCACTACTCCAAGTGTTAATACGATCAAACCAAACAAGAACAATCCCCATTGAGTCATAGTTGGTACCGGAGTACCACCGATGATTACTTTTTCTATACACATGGTTTCGTCACCACATCTCAGGTCCAAAGTTGGATCTGGTGCAATTGTGAAACTGAAGTCACAGTTGTTAACACCGTTGAATGTATTGGTGAAAACCAGGTAGAAAGTCTCGCATCCCTCGACTTCTACAGAGAATGAGTTCGTACCGGATCCACCCTGGTCTCCAAGAAAACTTGGGTTCATAGTACAGAAGTCACCAGGGTTAGTTGGCGGCTCATAATTCTCTGTCTGAATATGACCATGTACGTCAAAGAAGGTCTGACAACCTCCACCGTTGACATTTACAGTAATACAAGTAGGAATGGAAACAATATTTCTAAAATGAAATTCTTCCCATGCAGCATCTACCTCAGGAAATCCTCCCGGGCATGCTTTTGAAGGACATGAAGATGGCGCACCATCTCTGAAAATTCTACCTCCGTTCTGAACACCCACATTCAATTTACACGTGGCACCGTCCTGAGTACCAAGTGTTGAGTTGATTGTCATGCCTGCTAAATTCTGCGCAGAAAGGTCAGTGGAGGCTAAAAAGCCTATCAAGGCAAAGCTTAAAATATATAGTATTGAGTTTTTCATGCTGTTTCGAGTTTTGACTTTATATAATCGGTAGTTCATAAGATTCGTTATCGACTGATTCTATGAATCGCTTTCAATTGCTCATTCATCACTCCCACTGGGATCTCTGCATCAGCAATTCGCTTCTTTGGAATCTCCAGAAACACAGTGTTGTTGCCAAGATCGTAACGGAATGTGAATCCATCAAGGTAAGGCTTGAAAAATTCATTTGCCTCAACAGCAGTAGATAAGTTAAGACCCGAAACATCGATTTGGTACTCATTAACGACAAATGGGTGATTCGCTCCCAACTGGATCAACCCTTCCTGATTGACCGCAGCCAATTGGGCTTGTGCCTGTACGTCGTTGGAGTAAAAAGCAACGAACATGCAAAGGGCTAGTCCTTGTAAAATTCTTCTCAAGTTCATGGTTACAGTTTTAGTTTATTTAATTTATTCTTTAGTCATCTAACTGGTTAAAAAGCATCAGGACATGTATCAGGTATGCCAAAATAGGTGTAGCCACGATCATGCCTATAATGTCTGCAGTGGTAAACTCTCCCCAAATCAGGTAAATAGCAAACCACCCGAATATGGCGAGTCCACATGCAAACCAAAATGCTCTATCAAACAGTTGCCTATCAAAAGGTAACTTCCACATTTTTCAATAATAAACACCAATATACAGAAAAAGAAGAACCTATCACACAGGACGTGCATAGACTTTTAGTCTTTTTTTACTGTTTTTGGTTATCTATAAATTTCAGCGCACAAAGCTTTCCCTCATGCTGATAAAGCGAAGGTAGGCAATAGCACTAAATTCACACATACTCAATATAAGGTATTTTTCAAATAATAAAAAAACCTAATATATACTAACGGCTGGTTCAAGATCAATTAGCGGACATTCAATATTAATAAAATGGATAATGTATAAAATCATCCATTTTCACACTCAAGTCTTTATGTCAAACATTTAATCCAATAACATAAAAAAAGGCTGATCCATTGCTAGATCAGCCTTACGTGTGAGATATTATTTCTCAACTATTTGTCTGCGATCCTCACCGCTGACATGTTGTATATAGTAACCACACCTAATGTGAGAAGAATCAAACCAAATAAGAACAGACCCCATTCTGTCATGGTTGGTACTGGTGTACCTCCAATTCGAACTTTTTCTACACACAGTGTATCATCACCACATCTGAGATCCAAAAGTGGATCTGGTTCGATCGTGAATGAGTACGTACACTGCACAGATGGGAATGTTCCATTGTGAAAGTTAATACTGAATGGTGAACAACCTTCCACCTCAAAACCGACTGACGTCGTTCCACCAATTGTAGAACTCTGCAATACCGTATTGTTATTACACGGGTTCATACCGGATCCTGGAGGAGAAGGCTCAAACTCACCATCAACGATCCAGAAACCAGTATTGAATCCACAAGATCCCGTTGTAAAGTTCAAGGTAAGGCATACTGGAAGATCGATAGCATTTTTAAAATAAAAGGTATTGTACATCGGATCTATATTCTGGAAAAATCCACAACTTGGATCTCCTGGACATCCACCGCTGTTATTGAGCCAGATGTCAAGTCCGAACATCGTTCCGGCATCTACCATACATGGCACTGAATTGTCCATGATGCCCATTGTGGCATCGATGGTCGTACCTGCAAGGTTTTGACTTTGCGCATAGTTAGCGAAAGCAAAAAAGCATAATATAATTGTTAATCTCTTCATGTCTTTTCTATTAATTGGGTTGTTTCGTTTGAATATCGATTTGTTGTCTATCTCCTGAGTTGATGAACGTGTCTCAATTTCTCATTCATCCGATCTACAGGTACCTGTGTCCCCTGACCTCCCTGAGTACGAATACTCTGATCGAAGTACATGGTCACATTATCCGATGTAAAATCGTACTGGAACGTAAAGCCTTCATCGATGTACTTCCTGAAGAAGTCATTGGCTGCTGAGGCTGTTTGAATGTTGAGATGTGAAATATCGATCTGATATTCAGCAACTACAAATGGATGATTGGCACCCAATTGAACGAGTCCATCCTGACTCACTCCTGCCAGTTGTGCCTGTGCGTTGACTTCATTTCCTGTAAAGAACATAAACAGGCTCAAGGATAAGATTGGTAAAATTCTTCTCAAGTTCATGGTTTTAACTTTGAAAAAACATTTGGTTATTGGAAACAGAGCACTCACAATAGCAATGCACTGACTAATTCCTTAATAAATAAGTCTTAAATCGGGGTTTGGGTGGGCGGATCTTTTATCCGGTAAGCCAAAGTTAGGATTTATTTTTAGTTGAACAAGTATTTTTTGCCCATTACAAAAAAATCCTGTCAGACTACTCAGATTGCCGCCAAAACGAGGCCGGCATCATCAGCTCCAGTCGCTCTACCCTTTAAGCAAATCGTCAAACTTTTCATCCTTCTTCTTCACAACTCAATACTTCAACAAAAAAAGAGCCACCTCTCATTGAGGCAGCTCTTCTTCTTTCTGCGGAGGAGGAGGGATTCGAACCCCCGGTACCTCGCGGTACGCCGGTTTTCAAGACCGGTGCATTCGACCACTCTGCCACTCCTCCAGTGGCCATTCTTTAAGGCGCGACAAAATTAATCTTATATGTGAAAAGAAAAAACCGGAAACAGAGAATTTCCTTTCAGATTAAGTTGTTGCTATCATGAAAGTGTCATTAACACACAATTCCTTGTCAGGTGGTTTTAAAATGACAAAGATTGCCCTTCAGGATGTTTTATTTCTGAATGATATTTTATCTTTACGGCACTTTGGCCTTTATAAGAAATGGTGGCTATAGCTCAGCTGGTTAGAGCGCTGGATTGTGGTTCCAGAGGTCGCCGGTTCAATTCCGGTTAGCCACCCTTCTTATACTTTCCTCAAAATCCTTCCATTGAAATTTTGGGTTTACATATTGATCTCGCATTCTTCGGGAAAATTCTATGTAGGGCAAACTTCCAATCTCCGCAACAGACTTAAGTATCACAATTCCAATCGTGTTCGTTCAACCAAAAGGGGTGGCCCATGGTCCTATCTCTATACCAGATGGTTCGATTCGCGTAAAGAAGCCATGGTCAGAGAAAGAAAGTTGAAAAACCTCAAGAGCAGAAATAAAATACTGCAATGGATCTATAATCACCGTGATGAACGCAGCTTCACCGGCCCCGAATTTTATCAAATCTACGATTTGACATAAATTCGTGGGTCCTCGAAAGGCTGTGAAATCTCAGATTTCCAGCCTTTCGGGATTAGCCACCCTTCTTATATCCTCACCAGAAGCTTTGTGATCTTGCCATCTACCTTCATTATTATTACCCCGTTCTCCTTAAGTGTTACATGGTAGTTCCAATTCGCTCCGTCATATGATCGCCTGTAGTGGACAGGTTCCAATCTATTACCCATCATATCATAAAAGATCAGACTATTGATCTTGTCATTACTTTGGATGCTAAACGGACCCGCAGAAGGATTAGGCATGATCGATATCTCCGGATCTGTGAAGGTCGCAGTCGTTGTATTCACATCATCTACTAAGATCTGTATAGGCCGACGCTCTCCTTCACATTCCAGGGGATCAGGCACAACGTGCCAGTTGTAGAAATAGTTGTAGACCTTATGGCCATATTGAGCCACAACAATCCGGAGGACTCCGGAATATTCATAAGGATACTGAACGTTACTGTCGCAAGACATCAACCTCGGTGAGCGGGTGCCAAGCACCTGACGATTAACAGCCTCGAGCGTTGTCAACCTGTTAATCCCATCATCAGGATGCAGGTCAAACTCCAAAGGGACCGTATTCCAACCTGTGTCCAAATTCATTGAGAATGTATCGAAACCTGTATGGTTTTCCCTGAGAAGGAAAAAAACACGTCTACCCCGTGTATCCGTTCGTACATCCACCGACTTGAGCTGGCATGGCCTCTGGACCGTAAATAACATCGTACCATTGAGATTCTCACTGTGATATGGTTGACTTGCATCCACACTGGATTTACCGATCACTTTTTCTGGATAAAGATGCTTTCTTACTGGGGCTGCAAATACGGTTGTGTCATTCTCAACAGTTGGGAGATGAAGTGTGTCGCCATATGAACTCCGCTTCTGAGTAAGAGAGTCGCTGTACCAGTTGACTGCTTCTGAGGTCACAACATTGGTGGATTCACCTGATCTGACTACCGGGTTCTCCCAGATATCGAATTCACCGGCTTCAAGCATACGTATATAGATCGAATCAGTTTCCTGGATTCCACATTTGGTCTGTACCACACCTCCATACCAGCCTGTACGAATCGGTCTCAATTCTATAGAGGTGTCCCCGGAATCCCACAGCACTGGGAGTCTATATTCATGTGCTAGTACCACCGAGTCACCTGAACAACTTACAGTGTCACCCTGTAAGATCCTGAGTTCAGCAGAAATGACAGGATCACTATAAATGGATACTCCCGGCAGGACAATTCTGGATGCATCTTCCATTATCATCGTCAATTGATAATATCCCTCGTCGCGTACGAGGATCCTATTATCGACATCCCCCGTATTCCAAGAATATTCAACACCGAGTTCCGGCACCCCCACCAATAATCTGTCTCCCGGGCATAACGTGTCTCTCCATGGCAGTCCAAGATCTTGCTGTCTTAGGATATGACCATTTTTGTGAAAAACGATATAGGAGTCCGGTGTGATATCAGAGGCCTTCAATTTATTTCCGTCATGCCATATCACCTCAATAGAGTCCAGTTTTTCAGAGTTCCCCAATCCAATGCTCAGTTTGAAGCTGTTCTGGACGCCATAGCTCTGCCCTGCTCGTACCAGTGAGGCCGAGGCTTTGCCTTTCAGATACCACTTTACTACTGCATCATGAGTGAGGGCGCCTCCCTGATCATCTTGAAGAAAAACATTGATGAAGGCACCATTGGATCGATTGAAAAATACACGGTCAGAGCGGGATGATGGATCGTTGAGCAAATTCAGATGATTCGAATAGATATCCACCCGTCCATCATTATTGAGGTCACCCACTACAGCAGAGATAACATCGTAATTACCAAGAACATCATCTATAAGATCGTAGGTGTTATCCCCATTGCCTCGATATAGGTAGTCCGGTATACCTCCGATAAGAACATCACGGTTGCCATCAAGGTCGAAGTCCGCGGTATGACTTTGGATGACCGGACCAGTAATATTCAAACCTGAAGTAATCGTCTGCTCTTCAAAGAATCCATTTCCGTCATTGATAAAGAGCTGTGCCGATCTGTCATGATTGGTCACCAAAAGGTCAAAGTCACCGTCATTATCCGAGTCGTAGAAATGTCCTGTCCAACTCTGTGCACCACTGGCAACACCTCGCATCTCCGCCTCTTCCTCAAATGTATTGTTCCCCTGATTGATGTACAATCTGTTTCTTCTTAGCGGGTGCTGCGGATCACCAATGTCAGCATAGCACTTGGCAATGTAGAGATCGAGGTCTCCGTCGCCATCTACATCTGCCCATTCTGATCCATAGTTTCCCGCAGAATAGGCTTCTTCAATATCATGAAAGAGACCAGTTGTGTCTTTCATGAGCTGTCCACCCGTATTCCACCAGACCTCATTGTAAGAAATATCGTTACATACAAAAACATCCAGCCAGCCATCATCATTGATGTCCACAAGGTTCATGGACTGTGCAAACAGATCAGGTGCCGGTATACGCTGATGATTAAATCCGCCCTCATCCTGATATAGGATCTCCAGATGGTCATACTCACCGGCGACTACGATGTCCTTCCAGCCATTTTGATCGAGATCTCCAACCACAATACTCCATTCGGGCAGTTCGCCAAGATCACCAATAGCATCATGATCGAAGCCATCGCCATGCCATTGTTGATAAGCTATGGTAAGAAGCGTTCCTCCTTCCAGGTAAATGACGTCGTCCAAAAGATCATTATTCATATCTGCCACCGCCAATGGAAGCCCTGAACTGACAGGATATCCAGACGTTAGAGGCAAACCCTGAGAGAACTCGACCTGAGCCAATAGTGAACACGGCAAAAAAAGAAGGAGTAAGTTGATATGATGTAATAAGGTATTGATATTAAATTTTTTTATATATAAACAAATATAATATATGTTATTTATTCATGCTGTTTCATTTTGATTATAACGCTCTTGGATAGAGATTTGTCGCAGACATGTTGAGCAAGGCCTTCAGATATTTTCGTCATTATATGAGAAGTTCAACGATATACCGTGAGCACTCTCCCTTTTTCTATGACCTCTGGAGGGAGGTCCTCATAGCAAACGTCCCCCGGAATATATCCGAGAGGCTTGAGTCTGTTCGTACTAAGCTGGTCTCCGACCCAACAGAATTTATGCGCCAGGATTTCGGTACTGGTAACAGCCTGAATAAGGGAAAGACCTTAATCAAACAAGAGGCACGCAAAAGCCTTTCTTCAAAATGGAAAGTCCGGATCCTGTTTCGCCTTATCCGACACTATCAATGTAGACGTGTAATTGAGTTGGGCACCAATTTAGGTCTGAGTTCAGCGTACATGGCCAGCGCAAATTCAAATGGCCATATTTTTACGCTGGAAGGTGACCCGTTCTTATGTCAAAAGGCAAAATCCATTCACGATGAACTCGGCCTATCTAACATCAATATCATCGAAGGAAGGTTCGAAGATACCATTGCCGATGTCCTAAGAAGACAAGGTCCTTTTGATCTTATATTTCTGGATGGTAATCACGATGAGAGAGCCACGATAAAGTATTTTCAGAATATAAAGAACCATATTCATGAAGAGACTATTCTGGTCATTGATGATGTCTTCTGGTCGGAAGGTATGCTGAGAGCGTGGGAGGGTATCAAGGAGTTTCCGGGGGTGACAGCGTCTCTGTTATATTTTGATCTCGGGATCCTTTTCTTTTCTCCGAGATGGTCTGTCCCGAAGCACCTGGAGTGGGTGGACCGATGGATGAAGCCCTGGACCATAATCCACGCGATCTGAATTAGCGCGACCGCCTTCTGAAGCCGATGCTTTTTCTCTGGAACAGGGCTTCAGAGTGATTGACCTTCTCCACATCATCAAAGACCACCAGATCTTTCTGTGCGGAAACATTCTTCTGTATGCTTTTGGCCAGTCTCAATCTCTGATATCTTATGATCTCATCCACCATGGTTCGGACCGTTCGCGCATTGCCAAAATAATCATCCCGCTTTCGGTCCATTTCTTCGCATATATGACCGATCTGTCGGAGGGCTTTTGAAGTTAGTCGTAATCCATGATCACTGATCATCTTCTGTGCAATGGCCTTCATCTCTTCTGAGGAATAATCTTCGAATTTCAATATGCGATCAAATCTCGAGCTCAGCCCCGGATTGGCTTTCAGGAACTTTTCCATCCTGTCCGGATAGCCCGCGGCGAAGACATAGAATTTACCCCTATCGTCCTCCATGCGCTTCAAAAGTGTCTGAATGGCCTCCTGACCAAAATCCTGATGTGATCCTGAAGTAAGTGCATAGGCCTCGTCGATGAAAAGAACACCTCCCCTGGCTTCATCGATCTTTTCCTTGGTCTTAATAGCCGTCTGTCCAATATACGCCGCAACAAGACCCTGGCGGTCCGTCTCTATCATATGCCCTCTTTCCAATATTCCAAGGGCTTTATAAATCTTGGCAAGGATTCTCGCTACAGACGTTTTGCCTGTGCCCGGATTCCCGATGAAGATCGTATGCAAGAAGAAGCTGTTCAGCACATCCTGCTGTGTAATACGGTAGTATTTAACTATCTCCACCATCTCCAGTATAACCTTCTTGACCTCTGTAAGGCCGATAAGTTCATTCAGCTCCTTCAAGGCATGATCAAGAAGTTTCTGATCAATTGGAATATCGGGTTTCTGAGATAGAGGATGCAAATTGATGGAAGTCACGTCATCTTCTGTGATGAGAGCCAGCGTTTCGGAAGACAGATCTTCGGGGTCTTTCGCTTGCATTGCGCGGAGTCCAAGATTGATCTTTGCCTTGTCAACGAGATCATAAACAAATCTGGCGTTACCAAAACTCTTGTCGCGCTTTCTAAAAGCGTCCAGTATGATCTCCTTCAGTGCATTCATAGCCTTCCGGCTGAAAACAACCTCTTTTTGACGACTGGCGTAGTCCGCTATGGCATAGAGCTCCTGAGGCATGTAATCGTGGAAAGTGTATATGATCTTGAATCTTGATTTTAATCCCGGATTGGAATTCATAAAATATTCCATCTCTTCCGGATATCCCGCAACGATCACTGCAAGGTCTCCGGGACCGTTGGACATTTCCTTCATGAGTATCTCTATCACTTCCCGTCCAAAATCCTTTGTATCATCATTGGCTCTGGCCAGGGCATATGCTTCATCAATAAAAAGCACTCCACCGCGGGCCCTGTCGATAGCCTCCTTCACTTTCGGCGCGGTCTGGCCGATGTATTCTCCTACAAGGTCCACTCTGTCCACCTGGTGGACATGGCCCTTGCTCAAAAGACCCATCTTCCGGTACAACCGTCCCATCTTTTCAGCTATAGTGGTCTTGCCCGTACCGGGGTTACCGGTAAAAACCGCATGCAAATTGATCCTCTCCCTTTCTTCAAAGCCTTTATCTTTCCTCAATTGCAAGAACTGAATATAAGTCGCATGCTCCCTGATCTGTTTCTTGATCTGATGAAGACCTATCAGGTCATCCAGTTCTGACATCAACTCCTCGAAGGAGACATTAAGGTCCTCATCTGGCGCGAGATACTGAGGATTAGCCTTGTCAGGAAGAATAACAGGATTCACGCCTTCTTCTATCTCTGAACCTATCTCAAATGGTAATGAGGCCATCAACCTATCCATGAATATCACCTCCACCGTATACTGTCCTTCTCTCCAACTACCTTTAACATTGGTGCCCCAACCCGCAGAGATCTCGATGGTCTCCTGCTCCCGCTTGACACCAACCAATCTCACCACTTCGCCTTTCAGTTCCCTTGCCTCATTGTAGAATTTGACGAAAAGCTCACATTGCCAGGGAACGGATTTATTGAGATTCCGGAATTTGATCTCAGAATAGACGTATTGGGTATCCTCAGCCGCAAAGGTTTTGAAATATTTCCGCTCATCAGGATTGACATCATCGTACTGACCTTCGTATAACTTCAGGCTATTGATCTCCAGATACGGATTGTGCTCATCAGTGAATTTGGAGTCTGCTTCTTCAATATAGAAATACTTGGTGCCTACCTTTTCACCATCCATCCAGGCTTCCCAAAAATAACTGCCTTTCTTCCAGAAAGCCCCGCTTCTCTTATTACCCCAACCTTCTCTTACGTAAGCGACATGATCATATTTGCTGACCTTTTTGGATAGGTTCAGGCTACAGATCTCCTTGCCTCCTTTACTCATTGAGAAACACTTGAGCTCGACGTCGACCTCCCAGGATTTCTCATCAAATAATTTATTATAAAAGGATAGTTCAGCGTAGATGTAGGTTGATTGATGACGATCGAAAACCTGCCGATACTTTTTCTTATTATCAGCCAGCCATTCGGTGGATCCATACACCTTCAGGGATTTGAACTTATAGTTCCGCGGTATTTGATCGGTTACACTGTTTTCCATTTGGGCTAATGTGCTAATATTAACGTCAGTATTGTCCCGCCATTGCCAATAAAGGTCACTTGTAAATTGTCAGTACTTGTCACTAATAAACCATTCTCTACTACTTCGAAGTTTCACAATTGGACGATTAATCAAACTGTTTACTCACACCGCACGTCCAACAGTCGTACTGTAACGTAGCACCGTACATGATAGAAACAACATCGGCAATTCGGTTACCGGGCCTATCAGTTTTTGCTTCCTCCAATATGCAGAATTATTTACAAAGCTCAAGTTACATGGTATCGGTTTTTGAAAATATCACTATAGAAGAGCGCCCCAAACTGTCCATAAAATCGGATAGAAACCTGGTCGTGCGCGGAATGCGTAGATGACGATGTGTAAGGGCGAAACATTAGAAGGCAGAAGCTGTTAAATGCGTAAGGAAAACTACATTTGCAGATAATTTAAAATTCAAGCTGTTTGGCTCGGATAAAATTTACATTTGAGGATTCGGAAATACCGGACAAGATCGTCGAAGACGCAGAAAAAGGGTATTCCATACTCGAGATCACCGAAGACAATGATATTCACCTCAATCACAATTGTGGTGGAGTATGCGCATGCAGTACCTGCCACATATATGTGTTGGAAGGAGAGGAAGATCTGGAGGAGATCTCGGACAAGGAAGAGGATTTTATTGATCGCGCGATCAATCCAAAACTTGAATCACGTCTGGCGTGTCAGTGCATAATTCTGGACGAAGATGCAGAGATAGAAGTGGAAATTCCGGATCAAAGCCGGATCATTGGTCATGAACATTAATTCGAAATATGGCATTTAAAGACATCGATGATCTGCCGATCAACTGGGCCGATCATGAAGACATCGCTATGAAGCTTTATGAGCGATTTGGAGATGAATTTGATGAGGGTAAGATCTATCGTATCAGGTTTACCGATCTTATAGAGTGGGTTTTGGAAATTCCCAATTTCGAGGGAAAGCGCGAGGACTGCAGTGAAGGTCATCTCGAACAAATTCAGGCCAAATGGGTCTACGAATGGCGAGATAACAACTAGCGGTCTATGTCCAGTATTTATGACAAGTTGACTGATATCACAACCTTCGTCTTTGATGTTGATGGAGTATTCACAGATAGCCGAATTCTCCTTATGGAAGATGGCACTTTGCTGCGTTCCATGAATGTGAGAGATGGCTATGCTATCAAGATCGCACTCCAGGAAGGTTTCCAGATACATATCATCACGGGCGGAAGCAGTGCCGGCGTTGTTAAAAGGTTAAAAGGGCTGGGCATCACGGATATACATATCGGGATCAGGGATAAGATCTCAGTTCTCAATGAGATCATGGAAAAGAATGAGCTGACCCCTGATGAATTACTCTATATGGGGGATGACGAAATTGATGTTCCCTGTCTCCAACTTGCAGGATTTTCCTGCGCACCACATGATGCTGATGTTTCCGCACTAAACGCGGCAGAATATGTCTCTCACAAAAAAGGAGGAGATGGTTGTGTGCGTGAAGTGGTACAGATGGTATTGGAGGCTCAATCAAAATGGAAAATTTTAATTTGATCCACGCAATATTCAAATTGAGTAGATGGCCTAATGTGATCATTGTCGCACTGGTACAGCTAACTTTCTATTACCGCCATCTTGTACCTACCCTGGAAGCCAATCAACTTGAAAGAGCGTTTGATGACCTTCATGTAGGTTTGTTTGTCCTTTGCAGCATGCTGATCACAGCGGCAGGCAACGTCATCAATGACATTTTCGACGTACAAACAGATGAGATCAACAAACCGGAAAAAATGATCATCAATCGCCTTATTTCTGAAAAATGGGCAATGATCACCTATGTCATTCAGATTGGCCTGGGCGCGGCCATTGCTGTTTACCTGGCTGCTCATATAGATCGCCTGGAATGGTTCTGGATATACTTTGTTGCGGTTGCTTTGCTTTGGGTATACAGCAAATGGCTAAAAGGTGTGGTATTTATAGGAAACCTCACCATAAGTCTGCTGTGTGTGGGTGTGTTCCTGGTCATCATCTTGCTCGAATACAATGCTCTGCAGACGCTAAGCCAGATCAATCCCGAGGCCTATCACCGCTTCATTCTGATAGTTAGTGGATTTAGCGTCCTGGCACTGATGATCACATGGACCAGGGAAATCGCCAAGGACGCAGAAGATCACGATGGCGACCTGGAGACAGGATGGCGCACTATTCCAACGACTTTCGGTTTAAAGACTACTGCCACGATACTCAGGATCTTAATGACCGTTTTCGTAGGACTTCTTCTTTATTGGCTGATCGTGTACTTCTCAAGACCGATCGACTGGATACTCGTCGTCCCTGGATTGATACTGCCGTTGTGTCTGATGATCGTGGTCCTGAGAAATTATGATGAGCAGGTCATCTACAAGAAGATCAGCCTCCATCTTAAGCTGATGATGTTACTGGCCATTATATATCTCTATCTCATCTGAGCAAATGGACTGGATCAAAAATCAAAGACTTGTACTCGCCTCCAAGAGTCCACGAAGACGCCAGCTACTTACAGAAGCCGGTTTTGTCTTTGAGATCCTTAAAATCGATGTAGATGAAACCTATTCGTCATCAGAAACACCGGCTCTCATTCCCGAACGTCTGGCCCTCAAAAAGGCCAGAGCCGGCTTTGAAAAACTATCTGATCCCCTGGCCATTGTCCTCGGCGCAGACAGTATGGTCTTTCTCGGTGATCGAATATTTGAAAAGCCCCAGGATCACAACGACGCTTTCAGGATGCTGGCTTCGCTATCTGGTAAAACACATCTGGTCATCACTGGTGTTGCATTGATCAGCAGGGACAAGGCACTGACTTTTTCTTCCAAGACCTACGTCACGATGCGTGATATGGACAAAGACGAGATCGAATACTACATTAAAAAATATGAACCTTACGATAAGGCAGGTGCCTACGGTATACAGGACTGGTTGGGGCATTGTAAGGTAAGTGAGATCTCCGGTACATACACCAATGTTATGGGCCTGCCGGTAGACCTTGTCTATGAAGGGCTGCGCCAGATCGTGCTCCCCCATTCCCACTAGGTTATCGAAATATGAGTGCAACTCAACGACAGCCAGTTGCCTTTGATCTTTCTTCTTGTGACCTTCAGATCATTCTCTTTGAGAGACTTGAGCATCATAGTCTCATCCCCTTTGAGGAATCCAGAGAGTACAAGGTGACCCCTGCTATGTAGTTGACGAGATAAAATGCTCATATTTTGAAGCAGGAAGTTTCGATTGATATTGGCCAGGATAATATCGAACGTCTCTCTGGGCACTCGATCGATGTCTCCTTTGACGAACTGAATGTCATCTACATTGTTCAGCCTTGCATTTTCACGAGCATTCTCAATGGCCTCATTCTCAATGTCATTAGCAAAAATGTGGGCGGCACCCATCTTGCGCGCTAAAATGGCCAGAACTCCGGTTCCCGTCCCGGCATCCCAGACCGACTTTCCATTGATCGGAAGTTGGCTCATATGATCGATCATCATGTAGGTCGTTTCATGGTGTCCTGTGCCAAAAGCCATTTTCGGATCAATGAGGATGTCATATTTGATTCCTTTTCCGGCTTCGTGGAAGGAGGCTCGCACACGGCAAAAATCATCTATATCCACCGGATCAAAGCTGGATTCCCAGATCAAATTCCAGTTCATCTCAGGCACGGTAGCTATCTCATAATCAAAATCCCACTGCTCACTTAATCGGTTGAGCTGCTTTTCTATATCTACATTGAAGCGATCTTCACGTATGTAAAACTTTAAATCAACATCCTCCCAAAAGCTTTCGATCGGTAAATAACCGAGAACGGCAATGAGTACATCATTGGAGGCTGAAGTGGAGCTGACCGTGAACTCAAGATGTCGGACTTTCACTCGGGGTATACTTCTTTTTTGTAGGCCCTTATGGTATTCATCAATAAAGAAGAGACGGTCATCGGGCCAACACCTCCCGGAACCGGAGTTATATAACTGCATTTGGGACTGACTGCTTCAAAGTCCACATCGCCGACCAGACGGCTTCCTGATTTCTTCGAGCTGTCGGGAACCCTGTTGATCCCGACATCTATAACGACGGCCCCCTCTTTGACCATATCCGCCTTTACAAAATTTGCAATTCCTATCGCAGCAATGATGATATCCGCCTGCCGAAGCAAACCGCCGAGATCAGCCGTTCTGCTATGAGCAAGTGTTACAGTAGCATTTCCAGGATCAGCCTTCCTCGAAAGAAGGATACTGATGGGCTTGCCCACAATATTACTTCTGCCGATCACCACTGCATGCTTGCCACTAGTCTCAATCTTATACCGCTTGAGCATTTCCAGGATCCCCATTGGAGTAGCGGGTAGAAATGCGTCCAAGCCCTGTACCATCCTGCCGAAGTTTACAGGATGGAATCCATCCACATCCTTTCTGTAATCGATGGCAAGGTTGATCTCCTGTTCATCAATGTGATCCGGCAGTGGTAACTGAACTATAAAACCATCGAGATCCTCCTGATTGTTCAGGTCATGAACCACATCCAAAAGTGCCTGCTGGGATATACTCTCTTCAAGCTTTATAAGACTGGATTTGATGCCGGCTTTTTCGCAAGAACGGATCTTATTTCTCACATAGGATTGGCTGGCCGGATTTTCGCCTACCAGAACAGCAGCCAGATGTGGAGGACGCTGTCCATTAGCGACGAATGTTTCAGTCTGACCAGCGAGTTCTTCCTTGATGACCTTTGCCAGGCCCTTACCATCGAGTATTTCCATAAATAATAATGGTATTTTAAAGAACCACTAAAGTACCAATTTAGAACAGGCTGCTAAAGGTTTATATCGCGTAATCTGAGAACATTTTACTAATCCTCGTAAAGTTCACGGGCTCTACGCCGATAGTTGTTCTGAACCCTCGTCGCATCTACGATATTATCCGTGGGATTTTGAGCGGCATTCCTGTAGAGGACCATCTCCCATCTGGGATTATTGCGTTCCCCGCGGCAGTTGCTGGTCAATAGCAAGAAATGATTAGTCGCCAATTCAGGGTTGTAAAAAAGAAACCTTACGTCTGTCTGGCCAGTTTTATCGATCCTGTTATAGTACCAGATCTCATAGGGGAAGGCACCCTGATCATCTTCCACCCTGATACGTTCATCCGGTCGGCCATATCTGAGGTAGGTCCGGCCTCGATCCGTTTCAAACCCATAGCCCATTCCGGATTTGAACATGCGGTTGATCGCATCTGCCACTTCCATATATTGATGAAAGGCCGCTTCGGATTGGCCGGGATAGCGGGATTCGTAAATATGATATATAAAGTTCTTCTTGAATTTCAATTTTCCCTTGGACAGCAAGAAATTCAATGTTTCTACATCCTGACCGGTAAGTGTGGGTTCAAGTGCCATCATGGCGTACTCTATTCGCTCAACATCAAAGGTATCCAGCCACGTCAACTCTTCATCCTTCTGGGCTTCAAGGACCTCCAGGTCTGCGACGGGATTACTTCTGGTAAACTCTATATTACGGAAAGAAAGCACGTTCCGGTCTCGATCTTCTACTGCCACTTCGAAAATGTAGTTTCCGGATGTCAGGGCACTGATATCCAATTGGCCGAGTATGACGTTTACCGGCATTGGGGAAACACGTCGATACCTCATATCCACCTCCTCATAACTTCCTTCCTTGATCCTTCTTTTTATTTTGTAAGTGACCAGGAAGTCCTCCCCAATCGCTGAATCCGAACCGTAGAGTTCATTATAAAATATGAGTGTGCTGTTGAAACGGTGATAATAATTGAACGGTAGAGGCTCAAGGAAGTATCCATTGCGATGAAAATGTGTGGTTCCATCCTCCTTCTTAAAGGATGACAGCAATCTGACATCGCTTTGTTGAATACCCCGGTTAGTGAATTCGATATCTACGTTCTGAATGATCTCTATGGTGTTCTCCTCATCTCTCACGTCCGTGAATGATGTCGTTAATGAGTACCCACCATTATCAAGCACATACCTTCTGATCTCTACAAAATCCTGTACTTTCTTCAACTCCGGACTTCTGAGAAAGAATCTCTCTGCCGTCACGACAGAGTCCCCAGCCTCGAAAAGTACGGTTACTTCCACACCGGCCTTGAGACGGCCGTTGTCCAGTGTATCAAAGGTGACCGTTTTTCCGATCACTTGCATATAGACCTCTATATAGTTGACCTGGTCTGTTCTGAAGGACGCCGTCGTCACACTTACATCCAGGGAATAGAGGTCCTGGACAAGAAAAAATGATAATATCAGGCATATGAGGTAACGCACTAAAGACTAGATGTTTTTACCAGATCCACAACAAAATCGACATTTCGAATATTGGTCGACAAGGTCATTTTGTCATCAGACATCGATTCTATTTTATAACGGATCTTCTCACCGGTTTGCTGCACTATAACGTTGTTATAAATGTTATAGCCGGACATTATGCCCTCTCCGGTAAAATTGGTGAATAACTGATTTTGATCCGTGAATTCGAAGTAAGCTCCATTTAATGTCTGAGTGGGTTTGCCCCCTCTTTCACATTTATAGACTTCCCATCTGCCCACTATATCACTGTCCTCATACTGTTTCTCTGATTCACAGGATAAAAATGCCAGAAGGATCAAAAAAATCCCGATGTTATAAGCTGAAAGGGATATTTTCATTTGATTGTCGCTATTTGTTTGTTCATAAATTAATAACCGCAAAATTATACAAACGTTCTTTATGGAGGGCTATATATGTATCACAGGTGTTTCTTCCGGATTAGGACGCAATACCGCAAAATATCTGAATAAAAAGGGGTTTCACATCATAGGAACGGTGAGAAACGCTTCCGATGGTATGGCCGTTCAAGGTGAGATAAGCCGTGGTTTCGACTACATCATTACCGATGTCACCAGTGACGATGATGTTCTGCATCTGGCCGCCGAGGTCAACAGGATCTGCGGAGATCAGGGACTTAAAGGACTGATCAATAATGCCGGTGTGGTCGAAAGCGGTCCGCTAATGTATATGAGAAGTGAAAAACTCTCACATCAACTCGATGTCAATGTCGTGGGTGTACATCGCGTGACACAAGCTTTATTTCCTACACTTAGAAAATGTGAAGATTCCAGGATCATTAATATCAGCTCCGTTTCCGGTAGGATCGGTTTTCCTTTTGTCGGTGCATACGCAACGTCCAAGTTTGCCCTCGAAGCCTACACCGATGTCCTGCGCAGAGAGCTGATACCTTTCGATATACAAGTTTCAGTCTTACAACCATCAGCGACCAAAACACCTATGTGGGATAAGAATGAATCCGTGCTCACCGATTATGCCAATACGCCTTATGGCCGTATTCTGGAAAAGAATAAGAAGTTGATCAACCGACCACAGAAAGTAGGAATGGAACCAGAGGAGATCTCCAAAAAATTATTTGAAATGATGAAATCGAAGAGAATGAAAACCAGATACTTACTCTCACCGGATCGAACGAAGTTCAAGATCCTCTCGAAGTTATTCCCCGACCGTTGGCTCGACAGACTTATTTACAAAAAGATGTTTCTTAGAAAAGGTAAATCCCAGATCGACCTATCAAAGTGACTGCTTGCTGACCACCGTACGTTCCCGAATCCTCGCCTTTCTTCCGATCCTTTCTCTTAAGTAGAATAGCTTGGAGCGTCGAACATGCCCTTTCTTGAGAAGCCGGACCTCGACGATATTGGGTGAAGACATGGGGAAAATCCTTTCCACGCCAATTCCATTACTCACCTTTCTAACGGTGAAAGATTTGTTCTTGCCTCTTCCCTTGATCTGCAATACATCGCCTCTGAAGTCCTGTATTCTTTCCTTGTCACCTTCCACGATCTTATAACTCACGACAATATTATCACCAGGTCTGAATGCTGGCATATCAGAATTATGAAGAAGCTGATCGTTGACGTAATTGATGGCGTCCATGTCTAATTCTTTATTTTACTCCAAAGAGAGCGCAAAGATAAGATATTTAGTTGAACAATGGATAATTAACCGTCCACAAATATTTGTGCTTTTACTGGTCAATACCTGGCCTTTAGCGCACCAGGGTTGCATATCCTTTGAGCGTTTCCCTGTTTCCGCGAGGCCCGATATATTCTATTTGGTAAACATACACTCCCATAACCGCCTGCGCTCCCGAATTATCAATCGTGCCATCCCAGCCTTCCGTCGGATCCTCCGAATAGAACATTCTTTCTCCCCACCGATTCCAGATCGACATAGAGTAGTTGCTCAGGCCTTCAAAAACCCCGACACCTTTGAAAACATCGTTGTCACCATCGCCATTCGGTGTGAAAGCATTGGGCATATGAAGCGTCACAACGGGAACAATATCCAGGATCTTTATCGCCGTATCCGGACATCCACTCGGATGTGTGACGATAAGTTCTACTACTTGCCTTCCGGTATCCTGAAACGTATAGACAGGATTCTGATCGAATGATATCGCATCATCCGAAAACCTCCATTGCCAGGAGGCCGCACCCGTACTTTGATCCGTAAAAGTGACCGTTTTGTTAAAACTGTTGAGCTCTTCCGGAGAACACGTGAATGCAGCATCAGGTGAAGGCTCTACCTTTATCCAGTTAGGAAATTCGGCCTCTGTGTAACATCCGATGGGTGAAGTGATCTCCACCCGGACCGTATACAATCCAGGTTCATCATATATATGGGCCGGACTGATCTCATCGGCCCCTCCTCCATCGCCGAAGTCCCAATTTATCTCATAAGTTTCATCTATCGGCACTGAAAGGTTCTCAAACCTGATCGCAGCAGGTGTGCAACCTAAAAATGTTGAGGGTTCTACGACGATGAGTGGCGGCACTGGAAAGTAAGTGATCTGTTTCTCCATGACGGCTTCACACTCGTTGATATCTTCAACTGTCAGCGTGACATTTTTTATACCTGGCGTCAGGAATCGATGGTCGGGATCGGGATTGGATGACCGATTCCCATCTCCAAAGTCCCACATCCAGTCGGTGATCTGACCGCTGCCGGACTCAGATTCATCTTCAAACGATACAGGCCCAGCAATACAGGTATCGTATTCGAAATTATAATCCGCATTGATGTCCGGGTAAACATTCACCGTTACCTCGGCAGTATCAGAACATTCAGTCCCTCTATTGAGGATCATCGACCCCGTGTATTGTCCTTCACCCGGAAAGGTCACCGTCACGTTACGCGTATCAAATGAGTCGATCTGTCCATTGATGTCAAATTTCCAGAGATAACTATCTATATACTGTTCGCTATAGCTTTCATTGATAAATTCCACAGTGTTTTCACCGCATGAATTAATGATGAACTCCCGCCCGTCTATCACATCATCAGACTCCAACTGGGCAAATACAGTTGGTTCGCAATATGTGACGTTGAACTGGAAATCCCTTCGAACCACAGAAAGCAATTGGCCATTTCGATATTCGCTTACGCAAACACCAACAACGAATTGCCCCTGCTCCCTGGGAATACCAGTGATCTGCCCTGTCAATCGGTCCAGAGAGACAACCGGGTCACCACCCAGAGGTCTTGTACTCGTATATAACGGGGCTCTATAAGTAACCTGATTAAATGGTGGAAAACACTGGCCAGGGCTGGGTATAACACAATTACATCCGGCTGGCTGAGGACAGGGACCACTACCTGCTGTTCCCAACTGACCGCCGGAGATCAACGGTGTACAGAACTCGTATACGAGATTATCTCCTTCAGTATCCGTAGCACCGTGATCAAAATTGAGCTCTTCATCCACACAAATGACTATCGGTGGAAATTGCTTGAATGTAGGACTATTGTTACAGGATTGCTGGGCTGCTGGTGTGATCTCGATGGTGTAAGCCGCACCCTGGTCTCCAGGATCCCAAATGTTGGTAATAGTATTGTTTCGGCAACATCTCTGGTAGGCGATCATATAACTCGTCGCCCTAATGGGAAGGGTTCTGGTGAATTCATAAATACCTTCTTCCACGCAGACATTTGGAGGAATGATTACACAAGGATTATCAGTATTGGTATTGATCCTCTGTACACTTCCCAATGGCGTATTATGGGCGTCATACAGGCGCCAGGAAGCCCCTTCTTTATAATATATGCCGAATTCAAAACCTGGATCAAAATTGGCTCCACCACCAGCACAGTCCCTGTATACATGAACTTCAAATCTGAACGTTACCGCATTATTCAACGTATCTATACCCAGACATTCATATGTGATCTCCCCTCCGATAATATGACGCGCAGAGACACTTTGTGGTAAGCTCCATATCACAAGGACCAACAACAGAGGTATCCATATCTTTCTTAATGAATTCATATACAGGGCGTTGATCTTCAATTTATCGCAGTTTCTGTCAGTAGAGAAAACCGCTCACGACGGTGGATGTTGTGTACGATTCTAAAATTCTCCGAGGAAAATACGAAAATGTCATAATCGACCATCATTCATACATGACTTCTTCTGCTGACAAGGGTCTAGAAAACTAAAAATAAACGTATCCGCAACACATAACAAATCACGGTCCTCACTTCGTTATAGATGGAAATCTATTTGAAAACGCTGCTAACAGGCCTTCATTATGGCAGAAAGTTATAGAGATCCCCTCTTGACCTTTATGAAGAAAGGTGAGATCATATTGCATCCCACAGATACTATCTGGAGTTTGTGCTGGAGTTTTGAAAATAAGGAGGCTCTGGATAAGATATTATCCGTTAAAAGCCCAAGCCAAGAGGATCCAATAGTATTGTTAGCTTCTGATATTGATATGGTCAAAAAACACGCAGAGCGAATACATCCCCGCGTTGAAACATTGATCGGCTTACATAGCCGTCCTTTGAGCATCATCTATCCCGGATTGACCAGATTACCGGAACATTTTAATGAGTTCAAAGACAGGATCGCCATGCGCATCGTACGACACCTTCAATTGCATCAATTGGTCTGTATGCTCGAAGATCCTATCGCTACAATTTCCACAAGACTTTCCGGTAAAGACTTTCCAATAGATTTTTTGGATATCGATCCGAAGATCCTGTCACTTGCAGACCGGAGGATCGGAGAATCTGACGCTCAGGCTGACAAAAGAGCACCCAGTGTCGTGGCTTCTTATGATGAGAACGGCGAGCTTCTCTTTATTCGCGACTGATCGCATGAGTTTCAGCAAGAAGAGTGCTTATTTTATTTTCTTCAATGAGACCTAATGCTTCCTCTATGACTGGATCCTGCCTATTCATCACCTTGTGAAAGACGGCCATCTCATTAAACTTCATTTTACCAATATAGGCTTTAGCTACTTTACTCACATAATTTTCCGCCGCTATGGTGTTCAGATCCGAGACCGGCACTTCTTCCATGAGATGATCGATCAATTCATTCAACTCATCCCGGTTGAGCTCAAAGCGTTCCACAAAGCCATCAACCGTTTGCGATCCAGTTTTAAAAAGATCGAGATGTCGCACTGTCCAGGCCTGAATCTGGTATTCAATGCTGGGCCAATCAGCCGCAGAAAAGGGGTTGTTCTTGGCAATGAAAATATCAGGAATAATACCACCACCTCCATAAACTATTCTTCCGGAAGTCGTATAGTGTTCTGTGCTGTCCTCTATGGGCATCAATTCTTCATTGCGGTTCTCACCGGACAAGTCGCGGTTGATCATATCCTGTTGATAGGATGACATATCTGAATAATCACGCTGTATCAGTCTTCCGGAGGGTGTGAAATATTTGGCTGTCGTCAGCCTGAGAGCACCACCATTATTGAGTTGATACTGCTCCTGAACGAGGCCTTTCCCAAAAGTGCGCCGACCTACTATCAGGCCGCGATCCAGATCCTGAAGGGCGCCTGCCATGATCTCACTGGCCGAAGCTGATCCGGCATCGGTAAGAACTACGATATCGTCGATCTCGTAAAATCTGCGACCAGTTGATTTGTATTCTGTGCGCTTGGAGTTGGCTCCTTCGGTATACACCAGAAGGGACTCCTTCTTTTCGATAAGCTGACTTAATATCTTGACAGCTTCCTGCAGATATCCACCCGGATTACCTCGAAGATCAACGATCAGGTCATCCAGGCCCTCTTCTGCCAGAGCTTCCACCCTTTGCATGAAGTTCTTGTATATGTCATTGGAAAACCGGTTCACTTTTATATACCCGACACTGTCATTGAGCATCACGCTCAGGTCGATCGCGGGCAGGGGAATAATCTCCCGTGTCAGATCCACATTGAATGTGTCGCCGCCGGATCTCTCAAGGGTCAGAGCGATCTTTGTGCCTTTATCACCCCTTATCAGGAAACTGAGACTATCGCCCAAGATTGTTGAATCAACGTTGATTGAGTCCAATATTCTAATAATCCTGTCTCCGGGTTCTATACCAGCCTCTGATGCAGGAGAGCCCTGAGATACACTCACGACATAAAGAGAATCTCCTACCCTGATCTTTTCCAGTCCAATACCTATATATTCCCCATTCATTTCAGAATCCAATTCCTCCCGCAATCTTGGGGAAAGGTACTGAGAGTGCGGATCAAGCTCATTCAGGATTGCATCGATCGCCTTACGCGTCAATTCATGTCCGTCAACGTCTTCTACGTACTTCGCCTCGATAAATCTGAGTAGTTCTTCGACTTCACCTGAGGTTCTTAACCTTGGGAGTACTTCTTCTTTTTCTTCAGGAGAGTAAAATTTCATTTGACTGCCTACAATCATCCCAAGCGCCACCATGGCTGCGAGTAACAAGGGTTCCCAGACGATATATTTCTTAAGACGTTCTGAATCGGTCATAGAGAGCGATTAGTAGTAGGCATAACGTCTTACCTTTGCAAAATATTTGGCAAGTCTTACGACCTGACAGCAATACCCAAATTCATTGTCATACCACGCATAGATATTCACCGAACGGCCATCTTCCGAGATAAGTGTGGAGGGTGCGTCGATCACACAGGCACTTGTCGTTCCTACCACATGATTCGAAACATATTCCGTCGACTCGGAATAGGCCACTTGTTCGACAAGGTCTCCATAGAGGGAGGCATTTTTCATCATGGCATTGATCTCATCCACTGAGGAAGGTCTGCTCAGCCCAACACTGAGTATCGCCAGAGAAACATCAGGCGTCGGGACTCTTACAGCATTACCTGTAATCTTTCCTTTGAGATGCGGAAAGACCTTAACCACAGCATTTCCAGCTCCTGTTGAGGTCAGAACCATATTGATGGCCGCTGCCCTGCCTCTTCTTTCTTTCTTATGAAAATTATCCAGCAGATTTTGATCGCTGGTATAAGCATGGATGGTTTCGATATGGGCGCGGTCTATGCCGATCTCGTCCTCGATGGCCTTTATTACCGGTACGATAGCATTGGTTGTGCACGATGCAGCACTGATCAAGTTCTCATCCGACTGATCGAGAATCTTATGATTCACACCATGAACGATGTTTGGAACCCCTTTCCCCGGCGCCGTCAGGATCACCTGTGAAATACCCGGGCGAAGATGTCTTGACAGGCCTTCCTTGTCCCTCCACACACCTGTGTTGTCCAGGATAAGGGCATCGCTGATGCCATATTCGGTATAATCGATATCTTCTGGCTGTTGGGCGTAGATGATCTGAACCCTGTTACCATTGATGATCGCTTCTGTGCCATCGTTGCTGATCTCGATCTTGCCGGGAAAATCACCATGTACAGAATCTGACTTCAGGAGACTCATCCTCTTATCAGTCTCAAGCTTTCTATCGCTGATCTTTTGTCTTACAACGATAGCCCTGAGTCTCAATTGTTCTCCCTTACCTGTAATGGAGATGAGTCGGCGAGCCAGAAGTCTGCCAATCCTTCCAAAACCATAAAGGACAACATCCTTGGGTGATATGCCATCCTTGTCGTCACCGATAAAATGATCCAGCTTGTTGGCAACAAAATCACGCATGCTATCCCATTGGTCTGTTTCTGCGATCCACTCACTGGCCAACATACCGAGGTCGATCTTTGCAGGCGCCAACAGTTCTATGTTGTTGATCTCATTTGCCAACTCCAATGAAATATCAAGAGTGATCGGCTTATTGACATAATTCTTGGCGTAGCCATGATCATCGATGACCTGGCTGGGCCTTACATCATAAAGGTCGTGCCTGAACAGCACCAGCTCTATTGATTTATCGAATCTCAGCTCTCCTACGATCTTCAGTAATTCGAGAGCTTTCTTTTCTTCATTGCGCCAACTTTTGAGGGTATGATCGCTTTTTTCGGTAAAAGCATTTTGGAGGTTAGACATAAGTAATGGTCAGGTTAAGTAAAGGCTAATAGATGTCACAAAAATCCGAAAGTCTGCCTCAATATCAAAGTTTCATATCAAGATAAAGACATTCAAAACCTAAAACAAATGGTAATTGCCTGGGTTTTTTACAGAGCCTGCAATAACAAATCGAAGAACATAAGAAATGGGCAAATGTCACTACGCCACTATCCCCCCAGATAGTGTTTCAGCAGTTTACTTCTGGAAGCAGACCTCAATTTGTTAATGGCCTTATCCTTGATCTGACGCACACGTTCCCGTGTCAGACCGAATCTGTCACCGATATCTTCCAGCGACATAGGGTGTTCCACTCCGATACCAAAATAGAGCTTGATAACATCACATTGCCTTTCGGTAAGAGTGTTGAGCGACCTTTCGATCTCCATTCTCAGGGATTCCATATACTCGAGTTTGGAATCTGTATCAGGAGTACTGTCGTTCTCAAGAACATCGAGAAGTGAATTATCCTCTCCTTCTACGAAGGGAGCATCCATACTAACGTGTCGCGCAGCGACCCCGAGAGTGGTCTCGACCTCCTCTGCTGCGATCTCAAGTTGCTCGGCCAGCTCCTCGGGGCTCGGTTCTCTTTCAAATTCCTGTTCCAATTCAGAGAAAGCCCTGTTGATCTTGTTGAGGCTACCCACCTTGTTAAGAGGAAGACGAACAATCCTGGATTGTTCAGCGAGTGCCTGGAGAATGGACTGTCGGATCCACCATACCGCATAGGAAATAAATTTAAACCCCCTGGTCTCGTCGAATCGTTGTGCCGCCTTGATGAGACCGAGATTACCTTCGTTGATAAGGTCAGAAAGGGAAAGTCCCTGATTTTGGTATTGTTTCGCGACAGAGACTACGAACCTCAAATTGGCCTTGGTCAGTTTTTCGAGAGCCAGCTGATCACCTGCCCTGATCCTTTGGGCCAGATCCACCTCCTCTTCCGGAGTCAACAGATCCACTTTTCCAATTTCCTGGAGGTATTTTTCCAGGGATTGGCTTTCTCTATTCGTAATCGACTTGGTAATCTTTAACTGACGCATAGGCTGATTTTCAATACAATTTCAAAAGGTGCGCAAAGGTAAGCGAAAAAAGCAACAAGGTCAAGTACCATTGACTTGACATCTTACAATGATATATTACAATTTAATAACACTGAGGGTTCCCATAAATGTAAAAAAGAGCCGCTTTGAATAAAAATTTTTTCACAGTCAGAGTTTTTTATATATTCCGCCATCAACTAACCACTTTATCCGCATTACATGAGTCGCGTCAAATTTGATATGGAGTTATTGTTCAAGGCATCGCCTGCCATACTCTATAAATTCCTTACGAGTCCATCCTGTCTTGTACGGTGGTTTTGTGATGAAGTGGATATAGAGAACGACATATACACTTTCGTGTGGGAAGGTTACGAAGAGGTAGCCGAGCTGGTAGATGATATCGAGGAGGAGCGCCTTCGATTTGTCTGGGAAGATGCAGATCCGGGTGAGTACCTGGAATTCAGAATGACGAAGTCTCCGGTGACGAATGATACCATTCTTGAGATCACAGATTTTGCGGATGACGATGAGGTCAAAGACCAGATGCAATTATGGGAGGCCCAATGCCAGCAATTACGAATCGAATGCGGCGGTTAAAATTAACTGACCGGTTATCTTCTAAAAGTCAGGTTTTCGTTTCTCTAAAAATGCAGTTACCCCTTCCTTACTTTCTTTTGAAGCCATAGCTTTCCCGAAGATCTCAGCTTCTTTCTTGAATCCATCTTCATCCCTGAAGTTATAATCCACTGCTTCGATAGTTCTCTTGATCGCCCATCGCCCCATGGACAGTATTGACTTAGCTGTTTTCTCTGCCTCGAACATGAGATCAGAGCCAGGAAAAACACCAGTCACCAGGCCGATCTGAAGCGCTTCGCTGGCCTTGACCATTCTGCCAGTCAGGAGGATCTCCAGTGCCCTTCCCTTCCCGACGATCTGTACCAGACGCTGCGTGCCGCCATATCCAGGGATCAGACCCAGGCTTACCTCGGGCTGTCCGAATTTGGCTTCTTCTGCTGCCAGCCTGATATGACAAGCCATGGCCAATTCGCATCCTCCACCGAGGGCAAAGCCATTTACAGCAGCAATATATGGCAACCGCGAAGTCTCTATACGCCTGAAGACCTTCTGGCCTCGAAGAGAAAGGGCCTCACCTCCTGCTGCATCGAGATCCTTGAACTGGGTAATGTCCGCCCCAGCGGCGAAGGCCTTTTCACCGGCCCCTGTAATAATAGCGGCTCTCACATTTTTATCCTCTTCGATCTGAGTTACGATGGCATCCAGATCCTTGAAGACCTGATCGTTCAATGCATTGAGCGCCTTGGGTCTGTCGATGGTGATAAATCCTATGTTGTCCCTGATATCAAGAATTACTGCAGTCATGGTCTAAATATATTTGGTGATCCACCTTTGTAAAGATTGGCCAAAAATAGGCAACTTGCCAAAGATTATACGGAGAAGGCCATTAAAGTCGGGAGATAATCGAAGCACGATACTAGGCAGAAGGAATAACAGAAGAATGATAGTGCCATTAAAGAGGACCCTCAAAAAAGGTGAAGGCACCCACTGAACCGGATACTGAAGAAGTGTACAAGCAATAGCCAGTAAGAACATAATCGTCATTGCGCGGGACCATGGATGTATGCCATATACCAGGTAGATGAACAGAAGCTTTATAAGGTTATAAGCCAGATAGGAAATACAAGTGGCCATTGCAGCACCTACAAGGCCGTAGATATTGATCAGGTGATAATTAAGAAAAATATTACTGATCCCGAGGAAAAGGACAAAGTAAAGCCCAAAGCGGTAGTGACGTGAATAGTTAAGTATCGGTTCGTTGACACTCGTTATACTATTGGCGACTTTGGCCAGTCCAAGAAAAAGAAAGAGTTGAACCCCGACCTGTAGTTCATCCGACTTGGGAGACAGAAGCAAAATATCCGGAAGACTCCACCACAGGAATAGAAATATGCAAAGACTTACAAGCGTGAGCGTCCTGGCTGTTTGAGAATAGATACTCGATATCTTGCCAAGATCTTGGTCTTCCCAGGCTTTGGTAATGAGTGGCACCGAGATCTGGTTGAGCGACCTGAAAGGGATCTCTATAACATTGGCAATGAATAGTATAACGTAATACAGTCCATTGCTTGCAGCACCGAGGATCAGCGTGATCATAAAGGCGTCGATCCTGAAGGCGAATAGCGATCCCATCCGACTGAGGCTGCTGTACATGGAATACCATATGGTCTCCTTGTTGAAAAAAGCTTTTTTGAGCGAAAACTCCTGATTTGATTGCAGTGACACAGCTCCAATATGAAACAAATAGGCCGCCATCAGGATGACCACCGATATATTGTAAATAATAAGAGCAAGTGACAATTCTCTGAATCCCAGATTGACAAACAGGGAGAGAAGAATGACGACTGGCAGAAATAACTTAAGACTGAATTCGGAAAGTACAGAAGGGACCACGATCCTTCTGTAATTGATCGACTGTGCCCGCAGAAGAACCACCAGGATAGCCATTAGGGTCAGGGTCAGGATCTCATGGTAGTAATTCTCCAATAAGTGTGATTCAGAAAAATTGTATCCCTCCAGAAAGCTCAGAATGGATGCTTTAAACATAATGAACAATGCTGCCACCAAGGCGAACATCATCACCGAAATAAAAAGGGCCCATCTAAAGAAAGCGTGGCCACCATCCTCTTCTCTAGAAAACCTTGGAAAGTATCTCATAACAACCATATGGATACCAAGATTGCATAAAGGGTAGATGAGAAGAGCAGTTCCGATCAGGAATTGGGCAAAACCATACAAATCCTGGTTAAGAGGATAGATGAACAGAGTACTGATCCCACCAATGGCGACACCAACGTATTGGACTATTGAGTGCTTGGCCCCTTGTCTTCTGACTATACCCATGGAACTAATCTTAACGGAGTGAAGATAAAATCATTATAGTAATGAACGGTCCGAATTTGCGATGTGCATTAAAACGAGTTACACCATATTTGATGCTGTTTCTTTACTTACGTCTTCCTGAATTAGTCTTAGACTACTGTCTAGAACCAGTAGTGTTGTGAAAGTCAATTTTTCTGGTTACTTGTAAACAAGGCAGGAAGACAAAGTTTTCGGAAGAACTTTTCTCCCGCTTGCTTCCAAACAAATAGGCTTAAAAACTTCAATACATTCGTCGCCGTAGCCAAGGAAGAATGGAATCATATCTCAAATAATAATAATTACTCCTTAGATGAAAATGACTTTAGGAATATGCTATTCGCCAAAAGATTGTTATACTATTAAAAACGCCTACAAACAGGTTTACCAAAAACGAAATTTTAAGACCTACTAGCAATGAACAGGGTTAATTTGGTCTCAGGTATTATAAAGGATCTCAATGCAAGAAAAATGATTGAGATCGGTGCATACAAAGGGGAGTTTGCCCGGGAGATTCTTTCGCGGTGCTCTTCAATTGAAGACTATGTCATGGTGGACCCATGGCAACCACTCACAGATTGGAATAAACCACTCAATACCGAAAGGATAAGTAATGCCCAGAAAGTCGCTCAAACAAATACGAGTCAATACGAAGCCTGTAGAATGATTAAAGCAAAATTCATTGAAGCTACAAGAAAAGGGGTTTTTCAGGGTAATTATTTCGATGTGGCGTATGTAGATGGTGATCACACTCTCAAAGGCATCACGATCGACTTGATTTGTCTTTGGCCCTTAATTTCCGAAAAAGGAGTAATAATGGGAGACGATCTATATGCAGACCCTCTTCATCACGGGTTTAAGTATGAACCGACATTTGTATTTCCCTGGGTATTATATTTTGCCGAATCCGTTAATGCTCAAATCACCTTATTCCCCAACAATCAGTATATGATCGAAAAAGGTACAAGGTTCTCAGTTGTTGACCAATCAAACGGCAAATATGAGGATCATAGTGTTCGTGGCACTCTTACTCCCTATAGATGGCTTAAATCTATCTTGAAATCCTGGTTGTAGTGAATACTTATTCTTGCTTGTCCCAGTAAAGAAAGTGCGTAAGATCGAAAACTTCTGAGAACATTCAATTTCATTCTGTTAAATTTATTATAACTCCAGATGATAGAGGTGATTATTTAAGATGCCGCCCTTCTAGATTCGCTCTTTACCATTCTCTGTGAATCATTAGCTTCCTTTAGGGCTTAATACTTATTCTATCCTACACAGTCACTCATTATACGTTTAATTTGACTCCTTATAACCAACCTGATATAATCGTCAATATTAGATCTACATTAAATGGCAGTTTCTTCCGGATTCATATAAAGTATGACAGATGAAAAGAGCTTTCTGAAGTGAATGATCACTGCTACTTTTAATCCAAATGGCTTCATATCCGAGTTTTCGGATATGCTTAATATCACCATCAAAAATCCCCGTTTAGTTCTGCTGCCTAATATTGGAAGTATGTGATGAGAAGTATGCATTTAAGAAATTTAGCAAGAAATTCTTCTGGTACTTTGAGGTGGTGGAGTTTCAAGTACTATTCAGAAGATCCGATCGGATTATCCCTGCAAAAAACAGGTAAGTCCAAACATATAGCACCACTATGATCAGATAATGAAGATGATAGTGACACCTTGCCGAAGAATGAGACTTTCTATTTGAAAGAAGTTGATCGTAATTCGCCGGTCATTTTGCTAAAAATCGGAATCTCTACCCCGAGGACCAAAAACATTTAATATACCTCATGAAAAGGATACTTACAATGATTATTAGAATACCTAAACACGACATTGGTCCAGGGATATCTACTATGCCAATATTCAGAATCCGGGTACCAGAATTAGCAAGCTTCCATGATTTGAACTAGTCATGTTTTGCCAGATTTTGCACTCTTTTCAACGAATATCATCTACCTTTGCAGATCAATATTCCTTTTATTCTAGATCTACAATACCTAATTGATTTTGATCGAAAAACTGATCTATTACCTTAAGATTGCGAACAAAAGAATTCAGTCCTTACTCTTCGATTCAGACAGATTGAAAAGGCAGGAAATTACTTTCAAGAATTCTGGCAGAATGCCTATCTATCATGTTCACATCAGAAAAACAGGAGGGACGTCAATCAATCATGCTATAATCAGCGAACTGACATCAGAGGATGATGAAGAGGTCGTGAACAGAATGAGAGATTCAAATTTACAGCAAGTTATAAGCGAAGGTCGGGTATTCGCAGGCTGGAGTAAGCGCATTATCAATCACGGCACATTTAATTTTGCCTTTTCACATACACCCATTGAACGCCTCACTTTAAGCAAGGATACTTTCATATTCACTTGTTTACGTCATCCGATTGATCGGCTGTACTCACATTATAAAATGCTTAAAGGCTACCTTGCCAATGATGTCGACAAACCATGTGTAATTTTCGAAGGTCCTTGGGCAAAGGGGTCGTTTACCGAATTTCTACAAAAAGCATCTAAAGAGGCACGAGAAAATCAGCTATACATGTTCTCTACGATGTATGACGTGGAAGATGCCTTACAAAATATTCGACGTTGTGATATGATCCTGATGTTTGATCGACTTGGTGATGACATCAAAAAGTTGTCAGAAAGTCTCAATTTGAACCTTAAACTGCCCTATAAAAACAGGTCTATGTCAGATGATATCATCTCCGAAGAAGAAAAGGAAATGGTAAAAGAGCTACTCAAAGATGAACTGGATTTCTACAATACTGTCAGGTCAGAAATTTACAAATCTGATTAAAAGGTAATCAGGATTATCTTTCAGCCAAATCATATCCATAGCGATCAAAAAACTGATCTGACAGCTCCTCAATAACAACTAATTCGTTGTCAGTCATGACATCTTTCCACTGATTCAATTTTCCCGACCGGACATGTCGAAATTCCTCATCTAGCAGTTCATCTCTGACCTCATTACCTCTTTGTTCTTCAACTTTCTTGATCTTCTCGGGTAAGCTGAGATTGACCGATGATTTAATCAGCTCTGGATCAATATTTTCGATCTCCAACTCTTTAAAAAGATTGTCGAAAAGTTGTACTCCATTGGTCATCAATTCTTCGTACTTGAAGAGTGTGTGCCAGTGATGTTCCCATGAAGCTATATGTTTCATATAAGCTTCAATTCCATATAAAGGTTCCATTATGAATTCGCGTAATGATCCTGTGTACCTTACTTTTTTATGAGCTTGCATCCAGTGATAATAGGATATCATGACATCTCGCGGGTCCCGCATTATATATACGGAAGCTCCGGCCTTCTTGAACGGATTTATAAAGACTTTGTGTGTCTTGAGGAATCTTGGAAACTCAAAGGGCCAATGTTCACCGGCAGACGGACTGCCCAGAGCTGGAGCCAACCTTTTAATACTTCCAAAATCAATCTCTAAACTCAAATCATATTTGAGATTGATCTGATGAGCAATGACAAATCTACAGAAGGTATTACCGCATTTAGGAAACGAAGCAAATAAAACGTCCTGTTTTGTGAGATTCCTCTCTTGTACATAACGTCTAATTCTCCGCCGAACTTTTTTGACAATTCCCATATTAATCCAACATTTCCTTATAAACCGACAAGTATTTCTCTGCTACTGCGCCAGGAGAATACTTTTTAAGCGCCAGTTCACGTGCAGTATCTTTCATTTTATTGAGATCTTCTTGTGGCATATCGATCAATCGTCTGATCACATCTGCCAAAGACTGAACATTGCCGGGCTCGAGCAAGTAACCCGTCTCACCATCATCGATCATCTCGGGCACTCCCCCTACGCCAAATGCTACTGAAACAAGACCACAGGATGAGGCTTCCACTAGCGTATTAGGCAAGTTATCCTCTCTGGAGGGCAGGGCAAAGATATCGGAAGTGAGGTATGCAGACCTTAATTCCTCGCGGCTACCGACAAAGCCCAGATAATTGGTCTCAACACCAAAATCCATTTTCCTTTCATATTCTCCGACAATATTGAGACGAAGCCTTTGCTGCCCCTCAGGAGTAATATCAAGATATTTCTGAATGGCCTCTTTCAATAGATCCAGGCCTTTACGGTGATCATCAACATGCCTCGCAATGAATAACATGGTTCTTTTCTTTGTCCCGGACGAAACGGCCCCTGGCGCAAAGAAATCCGTATCTATGGCATTGTTGATCGTTCGAACATCAAATCCCGACCAGAGCCTGCTCCTCCTGGCGGATCTTTCCAGCCATTCGCTGCAGGTCACGCCCGAGATCCTTATCCTTTTGTAAAGTTCATTCTTTCTAACCCAGGTAGACCTTGAAAGGTCATTTGTGAGACCCGATCCCAGAACGGGACAGCTGCCGCAATTCGATCGGTATTTAGTGCATTCACCAGAATAATGACACCCCCCTGTAAAAGCCCACATATCGTGCATGGTCCAGACCAGTCCTTTCCCCATCTCCGCGATCCTCGAAAAACTTTCTAATGACACAAAGGCCTTGTTGATCCAATGAAAGTGAACGACATCAGCAGATACTATTAAAGGATGATCCTCTATATTGAGTCCCTGACGGCCTAATGAAAAGTTAAACCTGTTCTCCTTGCTTTTGATCCTGGTGAAGAGATATAACCGTTCGCTATACTCTTTTAAAAAGGCTTTAATTTTCGTCCACGGGCTGTCTTGAGTAAGAGCTTCTACAAATTCTTCGTCAGACTGTTTTTCTTTAACTAGCATTTGAGTATCCACTCCGTTTTCCCGTAATGCACGGGTCAGCCTTAAAGCGGCGAGATAAGCACCACCTCCTTTCAAATCCCTATTACTGACTATGACTACTTTCAAGTTCAGGTTTTAAAGAAAATCCCGTCTACCTGCAACAGTCTGCCATTCTGATTATTAACAAGGCCGGGGATCAATTGATATAATTCGTATCCAAGTTCTGACATGTGGAGAATCAGATCTGTGAACAATGCCTCACTTTTATACAATGGCAGAAGTGACATCTCCATTTGGACACCACGGATCCGGTCCAGCGATCCCTTCGCACCATCCAAGACCTGTTTTTCATAACCTTGTGTATCGATCTTTAAGAAGACCTCATTTTGGATATTTCTCAAATCCAATAAAATGTCATCCAGAGGCCTGACCTGAACCTCAACCTGATCTATTACTTGAGACTCCGGTGCTACCTCAAGATGTTTTTCCTCCATTTCAAGTATTGAGCTACTGTAAGAGTTTTTGGAGTGATTGATCATCGCCAATTGCTCTTCACTCCCCAATGCGTAGTTGTGAATATCCCACTTGCCATCCGACCGCGAAACAGATCGGAGTTCTT
>JAWVZH010000002.1:0-62612 GCA_033722295.1 Saprospiraceae bacterium | reverse complement strand
GCCGTTGGTTTACCCGGTTTGATACCCGGGATGAATGCATTTTGTCTCTTCAGATATTCCGCATATTGCTGAGGATTGACCAGAAGCGCCGTATACACATAGGTAAAGATCACGACCAGTAAAAAGGCAAATACACTGGATATAAATGAAAATGGATCTGTCAGCTGTTGTAGAATCGAGTTGGTTGCCAAGGCCTCCTGACCGAAAAGATATTGGGCGACGGTAACAGGTAAAAACATTATGGCCTGGGCGAAGATAATCGGCATTACACCAGCCGCATTCACCTTCAAAGGGATATAGTCCCTGACGCCAGACACCGGCACGGTTCCTTTGGCCCGACCTACCATGCGCTTCGCAAATTGAATCGGTATGCGCCTCACACCCTGGACGATCATTACCGTTACCATTGTAATGGCGAAGAACAACGCCAGTTCAACGATAAAGATGAGCAGTCCGTTGTTGCTCAACTGAGACTGGAACTCAAAGATCAACGCGCTTGGAAGTGCTGCGATGATCCCTATCATGATCAAAAGAGAAATACCGTTACCAATTCCCCGATCCGTGATCTTTTCACCAAGCCACATGGAGAATATGGTTCCTGTGGAAAGGATGATAATGTTGGACATCCAGAAGATACCCAAAGGCACATCTGGATGTACGGCACCCGGCATACTCGCAATATAGGTAAGGTATCCACCACCTTGAACGAGTGTTATGGCCACCGTCAGAAGTCGGGTGATCTGGGTAATTTTCTTACGTCCGGACTCTCCTTCCTTCTGTTGTAATCTTTGAAAATAAGGGACGGCGAAACCGAGAAGCTGAACAATAATGGAAGCCGTGATATAGGGCATAATACCCAATGCAAAGATGGCGGCATTATTAAATGCACCACCTGTAAACATATTGATCAGTCCGAATAGATTGTTTTGATTCTGTGTTGCCGCTTCCAACGCCGAAGGAACGACACCGGGCAATACAACAAAGGAACCAAATCTATAGACGAATAAGAGAGCCAGCGTGAACAGTATCCTGTTCCTCAACTCCTTGATCTTCCATATATTCCTCAGGGTCTCAAAAAATTTATCCATGCCGTATTATTGTACAATTTGTATAGCACCACCGGCAGCTTCGATGGCTTTAGTTGCAGATTCTGATGCAGCATGTGCCTCTATCTTGAGTGAGGCAGAAACGGTTCCCTTTCCTAATATTTTAAGTACATCAGTTTTTCGGATAATGCGCCTTTCCTTGAGCCAATCCAAAGAGATCTCCTTCAACCCATATTTTTCACTTAAAGACTGGAGTTGACCTATGTTCAACACCACCGGATCCTGTTTCTTGTTCGGAGTATTGAATCCTCTCTTAGGTAACCGCATCTGCAGTGGCATCTGACCACCTTCGAAATTGCGCTTGCGCTTGTATCCAGAGCGTGATTTGGCGCCTTTATGACCTCGGGTGGCGGTGCCACCTTTGCCACTACCCTCACCTCTAGCGATTCTTTTTCGATTCTTGACCGAGCCCTTGGCCGGTTTCAATTCATGCAATTCCATGTCTTAGCATTTAATCTTTGGATCAATACCTAAATTATACCTCATCAACTTTGACCAGGTGCTCAACGCGCTTGATCATTCCCAAAATCTGGGGTGTTGCTTCGTGCTCCACGGTGTGATTGATCTTTCTCAAACCGAGGGCTTGCAACGTATCTTTTTGCCGCCTTGAGCGATCGATACTACTTTTAACCTGGGTCACTTTCAACTTTGCCATAATTAGCCTTTAAATAGTTTTTCAAGGGTAATGCCGCGTTCTTTTGCGACAGCATATGGATCTCTCAATTTTGACAATGCGTCTATGGTCGCCTTAACCACATTATGTGGATTGGATGACCCCTGGGACTTGGCCAGGACATTATGGACACCGGCTATTTCCAGAACAGCTCTCATGGCTCCACCGGCTATAACACCGGTACCATCAGAAGCAGGTTGTATAAAGACCTTACCTGCACCAAATTTACCTCGCTGCTCATGAGGGATAGTTCCCTTGAGAATAGGCACCTTGATCAGATTCTTCTTGCCATCGTCAATAGCCTTAGCAATACACTCCGAGACATCACGGGCCTTTCCCAGTCCGTAACCCACAGCACCATCGCCATTACCAACGACCACGATCGCTGAAAAACTGAAAGTTCTTCCACCTTTGGTCACCTTGGCCACACGGTTCAATGCTACCAGTTTCTCTTTTAATTCGGTGTCTGTTGCTCTTACCCGTTTTTGACTAACTGTCTTTGCCATTTCAATTTTATTTAGAATTTGAGGCCACCCTCGCGAGCACCTTCCGCCAAAGCTTTTACTCTTCCATGATATAGATATCCGGCTCTGTCAAAGACGACTTCTTCGACATTTATCTCCTTTGCGCGTTTGGCCAGGAGTTCGCCTGTTTTCTTAGCCAGGTCACATCTGTTGCCTTCCCCCTTGATCTCTTTGTCCAGGGTGTTGGCACTGATAATGGTCTCTCCGGTCAGGTCATTGATCAACTGACAATAAAGAGCTTTGTTACTTCGATAGACAGCCAGTCTCGGCTTTTCCGAAGTGCCCCTGACCTTATCCTTGATGCCCAGCTTGATTTTCCTTCGTCTCTGTACTTTAGAAAATGCCATACTCTATTATTTAGCTGCTGTTTTACCAGCCTTTCTTCTTAATCTTTCATCGGCATATTTAATGCCTTTTCCTTTATAAGGCTCAGGTTTTCTGAACGACCTGATCTTGGATGCTACCTGCCCGATCAACTGTTTGTCAACGCCCTCCAGTCGAATGGTAGGATTCTTACCCTTTTCCATAGCTGTTGAGACATTTATCTCATCGGGAACATAGAACATGATCGGGTGAGAATACCCAACTGAAATTTCAAGGAGATTTCCTGTATTGCTAACCCTGTATCCCACTCCTACCAATTCAAGTTCTTTTGTAACACCGTCAGCCACACCGGAAACCATATTATCCAGGATGGACCTGTAAAGGCCATGCATGGACTTATGTCTCTTCTGATCTGTTGGTCTATCTACGGTTATGGTTCCGTCTTCGACCTTAATAGTCAGATCAGGATCGATCCGTTCTGTTATTTCACCTTTTGGTCCCTTTACGGTTACCGCATTCCCTTTGGACACTTCAACAGTGACCCCAGATGGTAGATCTATTGGCGCGTTTCCTATACGTGACATAATACTGTATTAATAGACGTAACAAATTACTTCTCCACCAATGTTCTGGGCTGCTGCCTGCTTTCCAGTCATCAGACCTTTAGAGGTGGAAACGATGGCAATTCCCAGCCCGTTCAGAACTCTTGGAATATCGTCCGCCGGAGCGTACCTACGCAATCCCGGACGGCTCGCTCTTTTAAGGCCCTTGATGATCGGCTCTTTGGTCACCGGATCATACTTGAGGGCGATCTTTATCAAACCCTGAACATTTTCCTTGCTCTTGTCCTCGAACTTATAGCGATAAATGAAACCACTGTCATACAAGAGCTCGGTGATAGATTTCTTCATTCTTGACGAAGGGATCTCCACTACTCGATGACCCGCCAACTGTGCGTTTCTGATTCGAGTCAAATAATCTCCTATTGGATCTGTATATGCCATTCAATGATTATTTTAAAATTACCAACTGGCTTTTGTTACACCGGGGATCTTACCCTCGAGTGCCAATTCTCTGAATACGACCCTGCACAAACCAAATTTGCGCATATAGCCTTTCGGACGACCGGTCAACTTACACCTATTCTTCAATCTTACCGGTGAACCATTTCTAGGCAATTTGTCCAATGCCTCCCAGTCGCCTTCCTCCTTTAGCTTCTTTCTCAGCTCAGCCTGCTTGGCCACCATTCTTTCTCTCTTGGCCTGTCGTGCTATGATCGATTTCTTTGCCATCGGATATTAATTTCTTTGATTTTTAAATGGAAGACCCATCAGTTTCAACAACTCCAGGGCCTCTCTATCTGTCTTTGCCGTAGTTACGATCGTGATATCCATACCGGATATTCGCGTCACTTTATCCAGATCTATCTCAGGGAAGATGATCTGTTCCTGGATGCCCAATGAGTAATTACCCCTGCCATCAAAACTCTTGTCACTAATGCCCCGAAAGTCCCTCACACGTGGCAGCGCAACAGAGATCAACCTGTCCAGGAACTCATACATTCTACTCTGACGCAGGGTCACTCTGGCACCTATCGTCATATCCTCTCTCAACTTAAAGTTCGAGATAGACTTTCTGGCTTTCGTTTCCACAGCCTTCTGCCCTGCTATCAGGGACATTTCATCAACTGCGGTCGCAATTACCTTTTTATCTTCAGTAGCACTACCCAGTCCCTGATTCAAACAGATCTTTTCGATCCTTGGAATTTCCATGACAGAGCCATAGTTGAACTCCTCTCGCAGCTTGGGTGCTACTTCCTTCAAATATTTTTCTTTCAGTCTAGGTACGTAACTCATCACCTTATGATTTCACCTGAATTCTTAGAATATCTTTGCAACTTTCCATCAACCTCTTTCCTTCCCACTCTTGTAGGGTCTCCACTTTTAGGGTCAAGCAGCATCACATTGGATGCATGTATCGGCGCAGTGATCTCGTTTATTCCACCGGGGTTGTCGTTGGTCGGCTTGGTGTGCTTCTTCCTGACGTTCACACCATCCACAACGATGCGATTCTTTTCTGCTATTACTTCAAGAACACTTCCTGACTTACCTTTATCAGCGCCTGTGATAACGACAACCTTGTCGCCTTTTTTCAACTTCATTTTAGGTTCAAATCTCTTCTTAGACATGGCCTATAGATTTTAAAGCACTTCAGGTGCCAGTGAAACAATACGCATGTAGTCCCTCTCTCTCAATTCCCGGGCCACTGGTCCAAATATCCTGGTTCCACGCGGCTCCCCTGCCTGAGTAAGCAATACAACCGCATTATCGTCAAAACGTATATGTGAACCGTCCCTTCTTCTTATCTCCTTTCGTGTTCTCACTACAACTGCCTGAGACACTGTGCCTTTCTTGATCCCACCGGGTGACGCCGTTTTTACAGACACCACGATAACATCTCCAATCGACGCATAGCGTCTTTTCGAGCCGCCAAGTACTTTAATACATTGTACTTCCTTGGCACCGCTGTTATCGGCTACTTTCAGACGTGTTTCCTGCTGTATCATTTTCTATCCGATTTACTTAGCTCTTTCGATAATTTCAACAATCCGCCAGCGCTTGGTCTTTGACTGTGGCCGAGTCTCCATAATCCTGACGGTATCGCCCACATTCACATCATTCTTCTCATCGTGGACGTGGAATTTCCGAGACTTTTTCACCATCTTTCCATAAATAGGGTGTCTAAGTCTTCTTTGGACTACGACTGTCGCAGTTTTATCCATTGCATTGCTGGATACTACTCCGACTCTTTGTTTTCTAAGATTTCTTTCGCTCATTTTATACAGCGGTTAGATCTTTATGCCTGCGCAACTTCTATTCCTGAAGTTGTGCCCTGCGATTAATTTCAGTTTTCAATCTTGCAATGTCCTTGCGAATTCCTCTCAACGTAAGAGGGTTATCCAAACCTTTTATGGCGTGGTCAAACTTCAGTTTCTGATACTGACGTTGAGTTTCCGCGAGTTCGGCGGTCAGATCCTCAACGGACATCTCCTGCAATTCAATAAATTTCTTAGTTGCCATCAGCCAAAACTTTTACTTTGCCACGTAATCGTGACGGACAATAAATTTCGTTTTAATCGGAAGTTTTTGCGCCGCACGTCTCAGACCTTCCTGAGCGATATTCAATGTCACTCCTTCCATTTCAAAAAGCACTCGCCCAGGTTTGACAACGGCCACGTAATGGTCCACAGCTCCTTTTCCTTTACCCATCCTCACTTCCTGAGGTTTAGCAGTAATGGGCTTGTCAGGAAATATCCTGATCCAGACCTGGCCCTCACGTTTCATATGCCGGGTCATCGCTATCCTCGCCGATTCTATCTGCCTATTGGTAAGTCTACCGGCCTCCATCGCTTTCAGCCCGAAGGTACCGAAAGAGATAGTGCTGCCACGATGGGCCAGCCCCTTGGTACGACCTTTTTGCTGCTTCCTGTATTTAGTTCTTTTCGGCTGTAACATCTTCCAATTTTTTAGCTTCTCGTACGTCTTGACAAAAGTGCCGCAAAGGTACGATGATATATCTATTCTATAATAGCTAGGTTCAAATTTTTACTTCCTTCTTCCTCCTCTTCCTCGGCCTCCACGCCCTGTCTTCTTTCCGGCACCGACATTAGGAGAAAGGTCTCTCTTACCAAGCACCTCACCTTTGCAGATCCAGACTTTCACGCCGATCTTTCCATACACGGTAAAAGCTTCCTTCAATGCATAGTCGATATCTGCCCGAAATGTGTGCAATGGAATACGTCCATTCTTGAACTCTTCCTCTCTTGCCATTTCTGCTCCATTGAGTCGTCCTGCAACTCTCACCTTGATACCTTCCGCACCCGCACGCATGGTAGACTGGATAGACATTTTGATAGCACGCCTAAAATTGATCCTGGCTTCCAATTGTCTTGCAATATTCTCGGCGACGATGTTGGCATCAAGTTCAGGCTTCCGAATCTCGATAATATTGATCTGGACATCCTGATTCGTAAGATTCTTCAATTCCTCACGGATCCTGTCTACCTCCTGACCACCTTTTCCGATGATAATACCCGGTCTGGAGGTATGGATAGTCACGGTGATGCGCTTGAGTGTACGTTCGATCACGATCGTGGCTATTCCGCCTTTTTGAACTCTCGCTTGCAGGTATTCGCGGATCTTCTGATCCTCAACTACCTTGCTGGCGTAATCTTTTCCGCCAAACCAACTTGAGTCCCAACCTCGAATTATTCCGAGCCTATTGCCTATTGGATTTGTTTTTTGACCCATTATTCAGTTATTGATCATCAACTATTTAATCTTCAAATTCTTCTACTTCCACTTCTTCTATCTCTTCGAAGTCCTCTTCAACAGGGTTTCTGCTGTCGACCACTATCGTTATATGATTTGTACGCTTTCGGATGCGATGCGCACGCCCATGGGGAGCTGGTCGGAATCGTTTCAGCATAGTACCATCATCCACCAGGATCGTCTTCAGAAACAAGCCTGCGTCATCGGCATCTGCCAAACCATTCTTTGCCTCCCAATTAGCGAGTGCACTTAGTATCACTTTCTCCATGTAGTCCGCTCCAGCCCGCTTGGTGAAGTTCAAAATATTGAGAGCATCATCAACATTCTTGCCTCTGATCAGGTCAGCCACCATCCGCATCTTTCTTGCGGACATCGGACAATTTTTGAGTTTAGCGACAGCTTCCATGCTATATTATTTTATCTCTTTATCTAAATTTTACGATTTCCCGAGTGACCTTTGAACGTTCTTGTTGGTGCAAATTCACCCAGTTTATGCCCAACCATGTTTTCAGTAATGAATACAGGTACGAACGTACGACCATTATGAACTGCAATCGTCTCGCCAACCATATCCGGAATGATCATAGATGACCGTGACCACGTTTTGATCACAGCCTTTTTATTAGATGCCTTCGCTCTATCGAGCTTGGTCATCAGTTTATGATAGACATAAGGTCCTTTTCTTAATGATCTTGCCATTATCTCTTAGACTTTTTAGACTTTCTTCTTGAAATAATCAAAGCATTTGATTTATTCTTGAGCTTTCTGGTTTTCTGTCCTTTAGCTCTGACTCCTGTCCTTGATCTCGGATGACCTCCAGAGGCTCTTCCTTCTCCACCACCCATGGGGTGATCGACAGGGTTCATTGCAACGCCCCTGACCCTTGGCCGACGTCCTAACCACCTCTTTGCTCCTGCCTTACCCCGTATCTGCAAGGTGTGATCCTGATTCGACACAGATCCGATTGTGGCCTTGCACTTGGCAAGAATCCTTCTCACTTCACCTGAGGGTAATTTGACCACGGCATATTTCCCTTCTCTGCCAACCAAAGTAGCCCTGTTGCCCGCACTTCTGGCCAATGCTGCACCCTTACCAGGTGACATTTCAATGGCGTGGATCACGGAACCGAGTGGAATATCACTCAAGAAAAGAGCATTACCACGCTCAGGAGCTGCCCCGCTTCCAGAGGTCACTTTATCTCCTACCTCAATGCCATGAGGCGCCAGAATATATCTTTTTTCACCGTCGGTATATTCCAAGAGTGCAATGAAAGCAGATCTGTTCGGATCATATTCTACAGACTTGACCTCAGCAGATACACCATCTTTATTCCTCTTAAAGTCTATGATCCGGTATTTTCTTTTATGACCACCTCCTCTCTGTCTCACGGTCATCTTACCATCGTGGTTTCGACCACCGGATTTGCCCCTTCCGACAACCAGTGATTTCTCTGGCTTATCGGTTGTCAAAGCCGAATAGGTGTTACCTAACTTGGTACGATTTCCCGGACTTACTGGTTTAAATTTCTTTACAGGCATCTTTTTAAGATTTCTGATTTATAAATCTCCAAATAGATCTATCTCCTCTCCCGGCAATAACTTGACCAAGGCCTTTTTATATGCCGGTTTTCGACCGGTCTGCAAACCGGTTTTTGTCGTTCTAACCTTCATTTTTCCTGGCATGACCATAGTATTCACCGCGGACACGCTCACATTATACATATCCTCAACCGCCTTTTTGATCTCGATCTTATTGGCGGATCTATCGACCATGAAGCTGTATGTGCCTGCGCTTTCTGTCAGGTCCTCAGCTTTTTCGGTAATGATCGGTTTTATCAATACATTCTTTGCCATGATCCTCTATTTATGATAGCGTCTCTGAAAGCCTGGATAAACCACTCTCGCAGATCACTAGTTTTTTATTATTCAATATGGTATAAGTATTCAGGTCATTGGCCTGGATCACAGAAGAACTCTTGAGATTCCTTCCTGATAAATGGAGCATCTTATCCTTGTCGCCAAGCACCAATACCGTCTTTACGCCATCGCACTCCAGATTTTTCAAGATCCCGTTCAATTGCGAGGTAGAAGGCTCATCGAAAGTAAAATCCTCAAGTACGATAATGCCGTCCTGCTTTACTTTCTGAGAAAGTGCAGATCTTCTCGCCAGGGATTTCACCTTCCTGTTGAGCTTAAAGCCATAGTTTCTCGGCCTTGGTCCAAATATTTGTCCACCGCCCCTGAAGATCGGGTTCTTGATATCACCTGCACGGGCCGTTCCAGTACCTTTTTGTCTTTTGATCTTTCTCGTAGACCCTACGACCTCGCCTCTTTCCTTCACTTTATGCGTACCCTGACGTCTGTTGGCAAGATGCTGCTTGACATCCAGATATATAACGTGCTCATTAGGCTCGATCCCAAAGATATTATCCGGAAGGTCTATCGATCTTCCCGTACTTTTTCCCTCGATATTTTGAATCTCCAATTTCATGACCCTTTATTTCTCGATTATGATGGTAGACCCCTTATGACCAGGTACTGCACCTTTCAAAAGGATTAAATTCTTGTCTTCAAATATTTTCATGACCCTAAGGTTCCTGATCTTCACCCTGGTATTTCCTGTTCTTCCCCCCATCCTCATTCCTTTGAAAACCTTGGATGGATCTGATGCCGCGCCGATTGACCCCGGAGCACGTTGTCTGTTATGCTGACCGTGGGTCGCATCATTCACTCCAGCGAAACCATGTCTTTTTACGACTCCCTGGAATCCTTTGCCTTTGGATTTGCCCACTGCCGCAACAATATCGCCTTCGGCTACGACATCCGTGATATTTACTTCATCACCAAGAGCCTTCTCCAAATACGAATTCCTGAATTCAACCAGAAACTGCTTGGGACCGGTACTCGCTTTGTCAAAATGTCCCAACATAGCCTTTGATGTCCGTTTGGGCCGTGCCTCGACACTACCCACCTGAAGGGCATCATAACCATCTGTTTCCTCGGTTTTGACCTGAGTGACAATATTAGGATTCACCTCGATGACAGTACAGGCAATATTCCTGCCCGCCTCATCATACATACTGGTCATACCGACCTTTTTTCCTATAAGTCCGTTCACAACTAATAATTTTACATTGTGAATAAATACTCCAACAAAAAGTCAGAGCACTATTTCAACCAAATATCAGGAAAGCTTCACCTGGATATCTACACCACTCGGGAGCTCTAGCTTGGACAGTGCGTCGACTGTCTTTTGAGTGGGCGTGTAGATTTCGATGAGTCTTTTGTGAGTCCGCAACTGAAACTGCTCCCGAGATTTTTTATTTACATGAGGTGACCGGAGGACGGTAAACACCTGTTTCTCGGTGGGCAGCGGAATCGGACCCGTAACAACAGCACCGCTCGTGCGAACTGTCTTTACGATCTTCTCCGTAGACTTATCCACTAAATTGTGGTCGTAAGAACGAAGTTTAATCCTGATTTTCTGATTCATTACCCTCTATTATTAATTAATATATATTATACGTTGACCTCTCCCTTTGCTCTCTCGATGATATCATCAGACACACCCTTAGGTGCTGGAGCATAGTGAGAGAATTCCATAGTAGAGCTTGCTCTACCACTCGTCAAAGTCCTTAATTGTGTTACGTAGCCGAACATTTCCGACAGAGGTGCTTCAGCTTTGATAGCCACAGCTCCACCTGTTCTGGACTCTTGTCCTTTTGGCAATCCTCTTCTTCTGTTAAGGTCACCAATGATGGCTCCAACGAATTCTTCCGGTGTAACAATCTCCAATTTCATGATCGGTTCCAGAATAATCGGTTTACACTTGTGAGCCGCTGATCTGAATCCTTCCTTTGCCGCCAATTCGAATGCGATAGGCTTGGAGTCGACAGGGTGCGTTTGGCCGTCGTACAGCCTTACCTTCATGCTGTCGATGCTGTAACCGGCAAGAATACCGCTGTCCATCATGGCCGTGAAGCCTTTAACAACTGAAGGAATAAGTTCTCGCGGTACAGAACCTCCATAGATGTCATTTACAAACTGGAGCTTGGTCTTACCGCCCTTGAATTCTTCACTCTCGAGGAATTCGTCGTCTGCCGGTCCAAGTTCAAATGAAATCTGGGCAAACAAACCGGAACCACCTGATTGCTTTTTGAGCCTCTCGGTGTAGTCTATGGTCGCTGTCAATGCTTCTTTATATGTCACCTGGGGCTCACCCTGGTTGCATTCTACCTTGAATTCCCTTTTCAATCGATCAACGATGATCTCGAGGTGTAATTCCCCCATTCCGCTGATGACCGTTTGATTGGTATCTTCATCATATCTTACCTGGAAGGTAGGATCCTCCTCAGCCAATTTGGCCAATGCCATTCCCAATTTGTCAAGATCCTTCTGGGATTTAGGTTCCACAGCGACACCTATAACAGGATCTGGAAAGGACATGCTTTCCAAAACGATTGGATGATCCACGTCACACAGGGTATCACCGGTCCTGAGATCCTTGAAACCAACACCTGCTGCAATATCTCCGGCCTCTACGACATCGATCGGATTTTGCTTGTTGGCGTGCATCTGGTAAAGTCGAGAGATCCTTTCCTTATTACCTGATCGCGTGTTCAACACGTAGGAGCCGGACTCCAACTTACCTGAATAAACCCGCATGAATGCAAGCCGTCCAACATAAGGGTCGGTCGCAATTTTGAATGCCAAAGCACTGAATGGATCTTCTACATTTGGCCTTCTCTTTTCCTCCTCTTCTGTCTCAGGGTTAATTCCCGTGATCGCTTCTACATCGAGAGGCGATGGCATGAAAGCACAAACCGCATCCAACAAAGCCTGTACACCTTTATTCTTAAATGCTGAACCACACATAACAGGTGTCATACTCATATCTATGACCGCTTCACGGATGGCTTTACGCATCTCATCGGCCGATATAGAATCAGGATCTTCGAAATATTTCTCCATCAGAGACTCATCATACTCCGCCACAGCTTCCAGCAACTTCTCCTTGTATTCCGCTACAGTCTCCTTTAAATCCCCAGGGACATCCACTACATCGAAAGTCATACCCATATCCTCATCATTCCATATGATCGCCTTATCGGTGATCAGATCCACAACTCCACGGAAATTCTCCTCTGCTCCGATCGGAACCTGTAATGGAATAGCATTAGCGCCCAGCTTTTCCTTAATGTCATTCAAAACATTAAAGAAATCTGCGCCAGATCTATCCATTTTATTGACAAAACAGATCCTGGGCACGCGATATTTGTCCGCCTGACGCCATACGGTCTCCGACTGTGGTTCCACTCCGGAAACCGCACAGAACAACGCAACTGTTCCATCGAGGACCCTCAGGGACCGTTCAACCTCCACCGTGAAGTCTACGTGACCGGGCGTATCAATTATATTAATCGGGAATTCCTGGTCTTTCCATTTCCAGCTCACTTTGGTTGCTGCAGAGGTAATGGTGATCCCCCTTTCCTGCTCCTGCTCCATGTGATCCATGGTCGCCGCACCATCGTGAACCTCACCGATTTTATGGGAAACGCCAGTATAATACAGGATACGCTCGGTAGTCGTCGTCTTGCCCGCATCAATGTGAGCAGCGATTCCGATGTTTCTCGTATATTTTAGGTCTCTTGCCATGCTGGTTTACTCAATTTTTAGGTTGATCTATACTTTGAAATGTGCAAATGCTTTATTGGATTCCGCCATTCTGTGCGTATCCTCTTTTCTTTTTACTGCGGCACCTTCACCCTTACTAGCTGCTATGAGCTCTGATGCCAACTTGTCCGCAATACCCTTTCCTGACCTTTCACGAGCGAAGCGAATCAGCCACTTCATACCGATCGAAGTCTTCCTTTTTGGATGGATCTCTGTCGGGATCTGAAAAGTCGCCCCTCCAATTCTTCTACTTCTAACCTCCACCTGCGGCGTCGCATTTGTGACTGCCTTCTTCCAGATCTCGTGAGGATTCTCACCTGTACGGGCTTCAATAAGGTCAGCGGCCTCATAAAAGTTCCTGAGGGCCACCGTCTTTTTCCCTTTTACCATCAAATTATTGACAAACTGGGTCACCAATGGATCTCCAAATCTTGGATCTGGTGGAGTATTACGCAGTTTTGGTTTTCTTTTCCTCATAACTATATTGTGAAGGCTATTCTTCTTTTATTACTTAGGTTTTTTAGTTCCGTACTTTGACCGACTCTGCAAACGGTCAGTTACGCCTGCTGTATCCAAAGCACCTCTGACTATTGTATATCTCACACCCGGCAGATCCTTAACCCTTCCACCACGCACAAGGACGATAGAGTGCTCTTGCAAATTATGTCCCTCTCCGGGTATGTATGCGATGACCTCAATGCCATTGGTCAGCCTTACTTTAGCTACTTTTCTCAATGCTGAATTAGGCTTCTTAGGCGTAGTGGTATATACCCTCGTGCAAACGCCACGTCTCTGAGGATTAGAATCCAAAGCCCGGCTTTTGCTCTTGGTAATGATCTTCTTCCTACCCTTTCTTACTAGTTGATTAATTGTTGGCATATATGATCAATACTGTCATTTTAAAATCTTCTTTTCAGGCATACCTCCCCCGAAAAGAGTTGCAAAGATAGAACTATTTATAGTTTTCGCCAAGTGTTATTTATAAAGAAATAAAGCCTTTTACTCAACGACATATCCTGATCCAACTGAAAATATCGATCGCCATATAATATTAGGTGTATCTGATAAATTACAGTCGTTAACCCTGCGGAATTATCTAACTTCATTACAATGCGCTGCGAGTTATAATTTACATCTTTCAAAAAAGTTTTTGTTTTATGGATACACAGGTGAATATCAGAAAAGCAGACGCCAGAGATGCCGCCTCCATTTGTCATCTGGTCAGAGAACTTGCCGCGTACGAAAAGGCTGAATCCGAAATGTGGCTCAATGTAGATGATTACCGGAGATATTTTAACGAAGATCACTTTGAATGTCACGTCGCTGAAGTCGAAGGGAACGTCGCAGGCATGATACTTTTCTACCCTACCTTTTCCACCTGGAAAGGGCCGATGCTGCATCTGGAGGACTTCATTGTTTCATCTGAATATCGCCGTCAGGGAATTGGGACACTATTGATGGATCACTTCCTAAATATCGCTATTCAGAAGGAGGTCAATCTCGTAAAATGGGAAGTCCTTGACTGGAATAAAGACGCCATTAAATTCTACAAAAACTACGACGTTATCATAGAAAGAGGCTGGTGGAATGTCAAACAAATACTGATAGACCAGAAAGGCAGGTCAAGTATGGGCTGATCAGCTCCTACGCTATACCAGCTCATCTTCAGTAACTACTATTGACCTCGGAGGATACAGGAGCATCAACCGTACTCACCCTATCCAATCTGAACAGCCGGCCATTTTGACTTATATGACAAAATTGGGCATTGCAATCAAATTCGAATTGGTGTTTCTGTGCAAGGTCGAGGTCAGATGGTCTTTGGAACCAATGTGAAAAAACTTTGACTCCCCGGGAATCTCGTCTGGTGATCATTACTTGATCATCCAATGTGCCTTCAACTTCAAACCAGGCTCCATCCCCTATACTCTCAAGCCAGGTACCTTTTCCGGCATAAAGATTACTCTTTTCAATTGAGAGGAGATCTCTGGACTCAGGCTTTTCAAATAGCCTGTTCCATATAGGCCAACGTCTTGCGGAAAAAGGCTCAAGGACATCCCCCATCAATTCAAAACGATGGTACACTTCAGCACACATTATCAGATCAAGAGGCATTGGAGAAGGCCATCGTTTCTTAAACAGCCTCAACTTTCCCACATCTCTGCCCGAATGCCAAAGTAAGGACCATACATATCGGGCACAATTACTACCATTTGCGACAAATGGGCCATAAGGCATACTCCCTTTTAAACTTATTTCCTCGGCCTTTTCCAGAGCTTTCTCAGTATTCACGTTATAGAATAATCCAGCATATAACCGCCCGTCCGCATGAGTCAATTCTGGATTTAATCTCAAAAACTCCATTATTTCCTTAAGGTTTTGGACTGTTCCGAGATCTGTAAACTTCGCCCTGATGGGAATATGAACATCAGGATCTGTCAGTTTTGTACGCGCCCTCCCCTGGTCTTCGTAAGTAATATATCGACCAAAATCCGTGTAAGTGATATGACCATCAGGCTCGACGATCAGAGCAGCTGCATGTCCTGCCCTGATTAAATCTGCATTCACCATTCCAAGTTTTTCAAGGATAATATTGTATTTGCCGTCTGTGACCCTAACAAATACATCTGGAAAAGCTAATGCGATAATTGCACCACTATTATTCATCACCTACTTCGATTTAATAAGAATTCTGCTATGGCATAAAAGATGTCAAGCGAATCTTCTTCAATTTCTAACCGAGATAAAGCTAACAAACTCTTATCATGAAATGATTGCTTCAACTCATCGACTTTGTCGCCTACACCCCATTTATCATAAAGAGCCTTGACCTCCTCTATCTTTCCATTGCTCTTGTCATCGAGTGAATAGAGCTCAATCAATAATTGACGATCCTCGCTATTCATTTCCTGAATACCAAGAATGAACAATATCGTTTTCTTGTTCTGTAGGACGTCTCCGCCTGATTTCTTACCAAAGACAGCAGCATCTCCATACAGATCTAGCCAGTCATCCTGCATCTGAAAGGCCATACCAAGATTTTCTCCGAAATCGAATAAGTGCTGCGCCTGTGTCTCATCAGCCCCACCTATTGTGGCACCTATTCTCAAGGCTTCACCCGGCAGAACAGCTGTCTTTCCTCTTATCATTCCAAGATAATCGTCCATGGGTGGGCATTCGATATGTTCAAAATTCATATCGTACTGCTGCCCGACACAAACATTCAATGCCACGTCAAGATATCCATCTACAATTCTTGATCTCGTCTCGGAGGTGCATGATCTCAGGATGTATTGAAGTGAAAGGAGCATCATAGCATCTCCACTCAGTATGGCACTATTTCTCCCATAGACAATATGTCCTGTGGGCTGACCTCTGCGCAATTCAGCTTCATCCATAATATCATCATGCAGGAGTGTAAAATTGTGAAATATCTCTATTCCCAGGGCTGCCGGCAAAGCTCTTGCCCAATCTTTATCGAATGCAGCCGCCGCCGCCAACAAGAGAATCGGACGCATTCTCTTACCTCCTATTCCGAGGATATAATTTATCGGTGCGTACAACTCTTTAGGTGGATCCTGGAATTTTTCTGACTCCAGATACTCTAAAAATGCTTGTTGATATTCCTTGATCGCCGTAACCATATACGTTTTGGATCGTGCAAAGATATATCTTTATATCACGAATGGACCAAATTGGACCTTAGCCATTCTCATGCTGATTATTCCATAGGAGCACAAAAGCTTGACAATGATGAGAAATAAGATCGATCAGAAATTTTCATATAATATCATCAATCGGGGGAGAGCTATATTTAATTACCTACCTCAACTGGTCGGAGGAAGCCTGTTTATTCTAATGTCTTACGGCTGCCATCAGGAAACTGAAGCAGATAAAGTTTACCTCAATGCCAATATCTACACAGTGGACTCCTCAAAACCTTATGCCAGTGCAATGGCTGTGAAGGCAGACACCATTCTCGCCATCGGAAATGATCAGGCCGTAGACTCTTACATCGGTCCGACAACCAAGGTATATGATATGAAAGGTCAATTTATCATGCCTGGCTTTATTGAGGGACACGGTCATTTCCAGGGACTTGGCAAGAGTCTTGTGGAGCTCAACCTTTTGAAAACGAGATCCTGGCAGCAGGTAGAACACCTTGTTGACTCAGTGGTGAGTAACACTTCAGCGGAGTGGATAGTAGGCCGAGGCTGGCATCAGGAAAAGTGGGACAGTTTGCCGCAGAGACATGTTGAGGGATACCCACATACATCAACAATGGATATCATTGCCAAGGACAGACCCGTTATGCTCAAACATGCTAGCGGACATGCCTTGTTTGCCAACACGGCTGCCATGGAAAAAGCGGGAGTCATCCTGGAGTCTGACGGACCCGACGGTGGGAGAATAGTTAGGGATGAAACCGGTCAACCTATTGGTATTTTTGAGGAAACCGCCATGCAACTCATAGAGGATGAATACGACCGATGGTACAATGATCTTTCAGCATCTGAGAGGAGGGAAATTGAACTGAAAGAGGTTGAGAAGGCACAGTTGGAATGTCTAAGAAATGGTGTGACGTCTTTTCAAGATGCAGGATCTAATTTTCAACAAATTGAATTGTACAGAGAGCTGAGCGAAAATGATCAACTAGATTTGAGGTTATGGGTCATGTTGAGAGACTCATTCGAAGAAATGCGCCCACACATGGGAGAGCTCCCATACATAAAGAACTCAAACAAGTTCTTTACGTGCCGCGCTATCAAATCAGAAATTGACGGCGCCCTCGGATCGTACGGGGCCTGGCTCTTGCAGCCTTACAATGACAAGCCCGGATATCGCGGTCAAAACACCACACCTCTTTCTGAAGTGGAAAAAATAGCGCAACTCGCCAAAGATAATGATATGCAGCTATGTGTACATGCAATCGGTGATCGCGGCAACAGGGTTATTCTGGATCTGATGGAGCAATATATCGGACCAAAGGGGCACCAATATCGCTGGCGGATCGAGCATGCCCAGCATTTACATCCTAATGATATTGAACGGTTTTCCAATTTGGGCATAATCGCAAGTATGCAAGCCGTCCACTGTACAAGTGATGCACCATTTGTGACAAAGAGATTAGGGTTTAAAAGAGCAAAGGAGGGCGCTTATGTCTGGAAGAGCCTGCTAAGATCAGGTGCTATCGTCTCTAATGGTACTGATGCTCCGGTTGAAGATGTGGATCCCTTGAAGAATCTTTATGCTTCGGTATCAAGGCGTAGAACCGATGATGGAATGGTCTTTTTCAAAGAACAAAGCATCTCCCGTGAAGAAGCCATTCATTCAATGACCATGGCGTGTGCCTATGCAGCGTATGAAGAAAATGAAAAAGGTTCACTTTCTCCGGGTAAACTGGCAGACTTCATTATAGTAGATACTGACCTCGTCGGCTGTCAACCTGCGGATATACTAAAGGCCAATATTCTGGCTACTTATGTAGGGGGTAAGCTCAAGTATTCACATCCCTCTTATAAAGAGCAAGTAAATACACTATAAATAATTCCAGACCAAGCATAACATGGTGATAATGGCGGTTGGAAGTTGCGAACAACCTCCAACCATCCAACGGGATCTAAAGAAGCCCTAGAAGGGCTTGTCGTCCTTTGAGAGTTTCATGAAATCCTTCATTACTATCTCGGTGACATACTTCTTGTTACCTTCCTTATCCTCATAATCCCGATGCGTCAACTTACCAGAAATCGCGACCTGTGTGCCCTTTCTCAGTTGCTTATCGATGATATCTGAAACTTTTCCCCAGGCCACTACATTGTGCCATTCGGTATTGGTGATCCACTCACCATCTCCATTCTTATAGCTTTCATTGGTAGCCATACGGAAGGATACCTTCTGTTTTTCGTCAAACTTGAAAATTTCTGGATCAGCCCCGAGATGGCCGATCAATTGTACCTGATTACTTAAAGCATTCATAGTGTTTTGTATTTGAATTAAACAATTAATGACTCAGCAAATCTGTAACATTTTTAATTATCAAATATCATAATAGACGTTTACTTACGTTTATAATTCGAACACTTTTTTTCAAATAAACACCAGCACTATGAGATACAAGAAATGTCTTCAGTGTAATCACCCGCTTCATGGTCGAGCTGATAAAAAATTTTGTGACTCTTATTGTCGATCGCAATATCACAATGACAAATCTGCTCAGGATAACTCAGTCCTCAAGAAGATCGATCGCATTCTTAGAAAGAATCGGAAAATACTTACCATGCTCACCCGAAAAAGCAATATGGTTATCACAAAATCGAAATTGAAAGAGCTCGGCTACAGGCTTGATTTTTACACGCATCAGGTTAAGGTTGACGGCGGTTTGACATATTACTTTTGCTATGACCGGGCCATACTTCCCCTCGATCAGAAGAAGGTGGCAGTTGTCAGGTCCAAAGATCAGGACATAGTACAATCACGTCGGACAACCTGACACAGCAAAGAATGGTCAATAATAAAAACTCCTGCAAGATGCATATACTCAGAGTATTGCGCTCTATATTCATCTATTCTGGAGAAATATTCTTTAGCTATTACGCGAGAACCATCGATATCAATTTTGATGCCCGTCAGGAATGCAGAACCATTTCTGAGCGAATGCGTCGATTCCATTCTGAACCAAAAACACAAAAGCTGGGAATTGATCGCCGTGGAAGATCACTCGGTAGATAACTCATATTCTGTATTAAAGGATTATGAAGCAAAAGATAACCGGATCAGGGTGATAAAAAATTCAGGTAAGGGCATCATAGCTGCTTTGCGCACAGCCTTTAAAATATCAACGGGATCCTTCATCACCCGAATGGATGCAGATGACATAATGGCTGAGAATAAATTGTCGCATATGAGTGCCCAACTTAATGGGGCAGGACCCGGGCATATCGCTCTCGGTCTCGTGGCTTATTTTTCTGAGACTTCACTGGGTGAAGGATATAAGAGATATGCAAACTGGCTAAATCAACTTACTGTTCGCGGTGACAACTTCAGTGAGGTCTATAAAGAATGTGTCATTCCCTCACCTTGCTGGATGCTGTACAAAGAGGATCTTTCATCTTGTGGAGCATTTAATTCTGAGAGATATCCAGAGGATTATGAATTGTGCTTCAGGATGTACGGTTCAGGATTAAAATGTCTGCCTTCCAACAAGGTTCTCCATAATTGGCGAGATCATCCGAGCCGAACTTCGCGGACCGATGAGCATTATTCGGATAACAGGTTTCTTGATCTTAAATTCCATTATTTCGATCGGCTTGAATATGACGACAGACGAGAGTATGTCATTTGGGGAAGTGGGAATAAAGGAAAAGTGGCTGCCCGACATTTCATTGAGAATCAACACAACTTCCATTGGGTGACAGACAACCAAAAAAAGATCGGACACAGGATCTATGATGTCTTGATAGAGTCGCCGGGGCTCATTAAAGACTTATCTTCTCCCAAGGTTCTTCTTTTTGTCGCCAACCCTATTGAACAAGACAAGATCATCCAGAAGCTCAATAATCTGGGCATGCGTGTCGGCAATGAAATATTCTTATTCTGTTAAATCCAGTTCGAGGAGTAATGAAGATAATTCAGCAGGATGTAGCTTGCCCAATAAAAATAGACCTATTTTTCAGGCACGCTTGAGACTTTTCCAAGGCCAAGGGCTTTGAGCATCCAACGTGGTAACTTTTTTCTCGCGTCACGATTTCTCAGGTTCAGATACCAACCAATTTTCTTGATAAGAGGTATACGATAGGTCTCTACAAATTCAATAAGGGTGCCGTCAGGGTCTTCAATGTAGGCAAACCTTCCCGCAGCCTCACCCATATCAAAGTCCCCACTGTCCACGGTAAATGGATAGCCCATTTTCTCACATTTCTCTTTGAGTTTATCAATTCCTACCACGTCGAAGCATACATGTATATATCCCAAATCTCCCCACATTCTGTCCTTAAAGATCTTTCTCCCTTCGAACCCCCGCGCCTGCACAAGTTCCAGATGTGAGGGGCCCAGCAGACTGGAAAAAGCGCCTTTTCTTTCCTCTGAATGCGTGAGCACTACCCGACGATATTCTTCGTCCCGTCCAAAAAACGAGAAATCTTCAAACCGACCGGTTTGATCCACAAGGCTCCTGTCATAACCAAGTAATTTTGAGTAGAACTCTATTGACACATCCATTTGACTTACCCCTATAGTAGCACCATAAATACCACCACAATAATGCGGTGCTGCGGGCTTTTGAAAAAAGTCATTGGACTCAACGATCTCAATCGGATTTCCCCAGGGATCTTTCACATAAAAATGACGCCGACCATCCCTGAGTTGGTGAATTTTCGATACCGGCTGTTGATCTTTCAACCATTTATGAGTGCTGGCAATATCCGAGGATTTCACCTTTGGGCAAAATATGCCGAGATCTCCGGGTCGGACTTCAAAATCAGCTGGCTGACCTTCTCGAGAGACGTACTGCCATATTTCATACCCGCCTCCTCCGGCCATGTTCAGAGCAAGAACTGCATGCCGTTTTCTGGGTTGCCCTCCCGTATATGGCAACATCAATGCTGCCTCAGCAGCTTCATCGAAGACCGGTACGTTAAACCCCAGGTTTTCCAAGTACCATGACCATGTATCATAGACGTGACGATTGCCCAGACCAACTTGCTGGATACCACTGATTATGGGCTCTGCATCGCGGTCCTTTTTATCCAATCGTCTCTTTTTTGTAGGCACTTGTTCTCAATTTTTCAGAGATCTCTTTGAACGCCTCGATCGTTTCCTCGATATCTTTAGGAGTATGCACTGCTGTAGGAATGAGTCTGAGGAGGATCACCCCTTTTGCAACAACCGGATAAACAACTATAGAGCAAAATATGCGATAATTCTCTCTGAGATCATATACCAGCTGCATGGCTTCTTCCACTTCGCCTTTCATATAAACCGGTGTCACACAAGAATTGGTATCACCTATATCAAATCCTGCCTTTTTCAGGCCGCTTTGTAGAAGGTTAGTGTTTTCCCATAGCTTTTCCTTCAATTCCGGTCTTGTTCTCAGCATTTCCAGTCGCTTCATATTGCCTTTCACCACGGCGATCGGCAGGGATTTAGCAAAGATCTGTGACCTCATGTTATATTTCAAAAATTGCACGACCTCCTGATTTCCTGCCAGGAAAGCTCCGAAACTGGCCATCGATTTGGCGAAAGTGGCAAAGTAAACATCGATATCATCCTGAACGCCTTGGGCCTCTCCTGCACCCGCTCCTGTCTCGCCAAGAGTTCCGAAGCCATGCGCATCGTCAACCATGAACATGAAATCGTATTTCTCTTTCAAGGCGACGATTTCTCTCAATTTACCCTGGTCGCCTTCCATACCGAACACGCCTTCAGATATTACAAGCACCCCACCTTCACGTTCCTTTGCAATTTTTGACGCCGCCTTAAGGTGCTTTTCCAGGTTGCTTATATCGTTGTGTTTAAAAACGAACCGCTTACCTGAATGCATTCTCACTCCGTCAACGATACAGGCATGACATCCAGCATCGTAAACTACCACATCACGTCTCGAAAGCAGACAGTCTATCGCGGACATGATCCCCTGATAACCATAATTGACCAGAACTGCCGCTTCCTTATTCTCAAACTCGGCCAATTGATACTCCAATTCATCATGCAAGTCTGTCTGACCCGACATCATTCTGGAGCCCATAGGATATGCGATTCCCCACTCGCGTGAGGCTTCAGTATCCATATCTCTTATTTCAGGGTGATTTCCAAGGCCGAGGTAATTGTTGACCGACCATACGATCACCTCTCTTCCCTTGAATGTCATTCTATTGGCCAATGGACCTTCAAGCTTGGGAAAGATGTAATATCCTTCTGCAACATCTGCATATTGTCCCAGGGGACCTTGGTTTCCTTTAATTCTATCTTCTATGCGCATAAATTCTAATTATTAAGTCACCTTACTACGGCGTATCATTTTTCTAAATAGACCAGGAAAAAAACGATTCACCAGATCTGCAAGTGTTGTCGCCTTAAATCCCCCGATCATTACCTCCGCTTCTTTTTTTGATATGGCACGCAATGCCTTCTTTGCAAATTGTTCAGGAGACATGCCTTTTTCCTGAGCGTCATCCATCGTACCCTGGGCGCCTCCCTCTGCTGTTAATGCATTCACGGACACATTAGTTCGAATGAATGCAGGATAGATGGTAGTAATGCTTAAATCCTCAATATCCGTCTCCGCTCTCAATGTCTCGAAAAATCCATCCAGTGCCATTTTGGCTGCTGAATATCCAGACCGCAAAGGAACACCAAATTTTCCTGCCATACTCGATATAATCACAAAATGACCTGATCTTTTTTTACGAAATATTTTCAACATATTCAATGACAACAGTACCGTGCCAAGATAATTTACGTCTATCAGGCGTCTGTAAACCTCAAAATTAGTATCTCTGACCAGAGACCTTTGTGATAATCCAGCATTATTGATCAAAATATCGACTTCTTCAAGTAAGCTGATGTGGTCCTCAAAGATCCTTTCTATACCCTCCCTCTCCTCGAGATCAAGGGAGATCAAATGAACCTCTTGTGCCATCGAGCATTCTGCCTCAACTTCATGGAGACGCTTCATGTCTCTACCTGAGAGGATCAATCTGGCGTTATTCTTCGCCAACTCCTTAGCCATTGCTCTACCAAGGCCTGAGCTTGCCCCGGTTATCCATACAGTTCTACCTGCAAAATGCGACATCTTAGCAATGTAATGTGAGCATTTGATTTAAACCAAAATATTAGATGAATTTTCCATTCATCAGATATATTTTCATCCACTACGCGGTTTATTCATCAAATCTTGTTCTGATGGAAAGAATGAAGTTTCTACCCGACCCTGCAAGTCCTGAACTATAAGGCCGATATCTTTGATCGGTTATATTCTCAATTGCTGCACCAATGCTCAGCTCATCCGTCAACTGATAGCTCGTGTGCAGATTAAGGGTATACCATCGCGGTGAATATGGTTGCCCGTTCTCATTCCTGGCATACAGGTGCTCCTTGCCGATCTCTTCGACCGGCATATCGTCAAATGATCTTTCCGCATTATAGGATATGTCAAGATCCAATGAGAACCTTTCGTCCCGAAATCTGATTTGACTTTTTCCAAACATTGGGGCCGCATGTCTCGAAGGACTCGTGGTACCATCGTCCAATTCTTCTTCACCTTTCTGATAATTCAACCTGGTCAGCCAACTCCAATTACCTGCAAACTTGACTTCAACGGATATCTGTCCCCCATAAACTCTTGCCAAGGCAGCATTTTGTATCGCCTGAACCTGGCTCAATTCTCCATCAAATAAAATACTATCACGGCCATTCAGCTCGAAGTTTCTTCTTACCATAGCATTCTCCAATAGCGTATAATAGATCGATGCGTCAACCCTGAACCAATCTTTAAGGCGTTGAGTCCAACCGAGTTCTGCATTGTAGGCCTGTTCAGATCTCAGATCAGAATTGGGCACAACCACGGATCCCGGTTCAGAATCAAATATCTTACCGATGTCATCAACATTAGGTGCCCTGAATCCGGACGAAAGATTTAAGCTGAACGTGCTCCTTGGATCAGGCTTCCATAGCAACCCGGCATTACCCGAAAATGCGCTGTGAGTAAGATTAGCAGTAGTCTTGTCGAAAGGGTAGAAGGGTAAATTATTCGAAAAGTCCGCATCCAGGTCAAAATAGTTATATCTGAGGCCGACCTGCCAACCAAATCGGCGCGTTACCTCCTTCTGTACAGTGAAATAAACCGCATTGGACCACCATCTGGACTGAGGATATCGCGAGGGGCCATTACTCATCACACCGGTTGCAATATTCTCAATTGAACCCGTGGAGGCTACATCATTCATTACAGTCTCAAATCCATAAAACAGGTGCAGGTGAGCACCTACAGGCTTCCGGAAATCAAGGTTGCCTGACCACGCGTCTACCTCTTCTTCCGTGATCCTCCTCAATACTTCCATGAACCTTCTATCCATACGGCTTTCTTCAAACCTTTGATAGGCCAGTTTCAGATTAACTTCATCGAAAAGGGCAATTGATCTGGCATAGCGTACATTCAAGGCATTCAATGACCAGGTCTGTGGTCCATAATTCCATTCTGCATTCAAAGGTTGATTACCGTCTGTCAGAATGAGGCGGTCGTATCTTGGAAAGTCGGTGGTGGTAGAATAGATAGAACTGAGATCAAATGACCACCTATCATCAGGAACGAACCTTATCTTATGCATGAGATTCATCTGATCATAAGCCGTAGGTTTTTGTAAGAGTGGGTCTTCATTTTCTATAACAAGATCCGTACTGTCGATTCTCTTAACATAAAATGGTCTGAGATAATCATCGGGGCCATATCTTCCCATTCTGAGATCGTCAAACTGAAAACTAGTAATACTGGTACGCATCGCCCACTTTCGCCATCCCAGATTGAAATCGAAGTGACCGGTTCTTTCACTATTGGCCGAAGAGTAACGGGCTGTGGCCGTACCACTTACAGCGAAATCGGAATCCGTGCTCAACTCCGGAGCAAGTGTCTGGAAACTCATTACACCACCGATAGCGTCACTTCCGTAGATCACCGAACCTGGGCCGAACACAATTTCAGTTCTTTCGACCGAGAACGGATCAATCGATATGACGTTCTGAAGATTTCCACTTCTGAATATTGCTGTATTCATTCTGACGCCATCGACAGCGTACAAAAGCCTGTTAGTGGAAAATCCACGGATCATTGGACTACCTCCCCCCTGCTGGCTTTTCTGAATGAATACCTCACCATTTATTCCCAATAGATCTGCAGAGGTCTGTGGGTTTTTCAAACGCACATCTTCATTCGAAATAGATGAGATCCTGGAAGGCACATCACGTCGCCTCTGTCCCCATCGTGTAGCTGCGACAACGACCTGATCGAGTAGGACGTTGACCTTATTGAGCTCAATGATATAATCTCTGTATTTCAGCTCATCGATACTTAACTTCCTGGTTTGATAGCCAATATAACTGATGTAAACATTGTTAGCGTCCGAAAAGCGCGATACATCCACTTTTCCCTCACCGTCTGTCGTCAGTAAGATCTCTTGTCGGTCTGATGTCACGGAAACGCCAACCAGCGGATCTCCTGTACCTGCCTCCTTTACCAACAATGTTTGTGCTGTGGCCATACCTGATAACAGCAGAATCAGGAGCATGCACATGTACTTACTCATGCTTGTACTTTAAATAATTTAAATCTTGAATAATGCTAAAAGTGGGCTGTCAGCACAGCGTACTGAGCCATGTGGTTGGTTCAGGCCTCGGTGGAGGTACAGGCGGTTGGTAATATATCCTTTTCGGAATCCTGTCAAGGATAGCAAATGATGTGCTCTCGGGATCCAGTTCTGAAAAGAACGTAAATGCATTAGCGCTCAAATACTTTGTCTTTTGCCAGTCCAGCCATTTGTGATCATTGATCGGAAAATCCAGTTCACCCAGCCATCTTTTCAATAAGTGTTCGATGCGGACCTCAAGATCAGTTTCCTGTTCATCCATCCAACACCACAAAAAGGTGGTGTCTCCCAACTGGCACTCTTCAATGACATCATACATAACTCCCCCGAACCGAAACTCGCGTTCATGCTCCCATTCAATGTCCTCACTGTTTTCCTTGTCAATTATAAATAGTTGAAGCTCATCCTTTGTGAGAGAACTCTCGTAGCGTGACTCAAATTTCTTATGAGTAATGTACTTCTTTAGTGCCAGATAGGCATACTGTCCACCATATGGCGCTAAAAGCACCACTCCCAGGAATATCGCTATGGTGACAGATCTCAACAAGGGATAACGAAGATAATGGTAATAGAATAAGAATGCCAGCAATCAACTTTTCATATTACCGGCAATCTGTTCCAATTTTGGTGCTAATAATTAATGGAAGACACATTTAATTGCATTTCACGAGCCAAAGTGCCTCAAGCCCAACTTTATTTCGATATAGGCCGACAAATGAGTTTCGTCAGATACCGTTCTAATTGATGAAGATGCAATATCTTTCAGATAATAATGACTGAGGAAACCAATGCATACATATTAGGCACCGAAGCGGAAGAGCTGCACCGGCTTGGATATCAACATGAGATCTGGTCTATGGAGGCCAGCCGCGCCTGGAAGATAGCGGGCATCTCACACGGAAGTCAGGTTCTCGATCTAGGGGCGGGTCCGGGGTATTGCTCTATAGAACTGGCCTATCTGGTTGGAAAAACAGGAGGCGTAACAGCAGTAGATAAATCTCCGGTATTCATTGAGTTTCTCAACAGGCAGTCCGAGTTACATCATCTGGGTATCAACGGCGTGATTGGTGATATACGGGAAGCTGATTTTGGTGTTGACAGGTACGATCACATCTGGGGTCGGTGGGTATTGGCCTGGGTGGATCAAGTGGACAAGATCGTTGAGCGATTGGCATTAGCCTTAAAACCCGGTGGGCGAATGATTTTCCAGGAATACTACGATTGGAGTACTTTTCAAACCTACCCAGATTTCAAAGAGGTCCTGGAGACGAAGCACGCGATACTCAAAAGTTTTGCCCAGTCTGGTGGCCAGATCAATATAGGACGTGAACTGCCTGAACTTTTCTGCAAGTACGGTCTGAAAATCCAGAATATAAGATCAATCTCTAAATTGACCTCACCTGATACCGCAACATGGCACTGGATCAAATCCTTCTTTGAGCTCTATGGCTCTAAAGTGGTAAATGCAGGGCTATTGCATTCGAGCGGTCATCGCAAGGCGATGGATGCATTCGAAGAAATGGAGTCCATAGAAGGTGCCTCCCTCTTGCCACCTCTCGTGGTTGAGGTAATAGCCTATAAACCATACATTTAGATCCTATGAGTTCACGAAGTGATAATAAACCCGTCGGGTCTCCAAGCTATTTTATCATTATGAACGTTGATATAATGTGAGATCTACCGGATTTTCAAAATATGGACTGCTAATCGTGATATTGACGATGACAAGCTCATGCGGTTGGTCTCAGCTTATGACAGACCTTTCATTGCTAACGACAATCCCACATTCAAGTGATGATAACATCCAACCTCGACTGGGAGTAATGCTTCTTGGTCATGTCGTGCAGCAGATCAGCCAGGAAGTCTATATAAGTGGCGGTTTAGGAATTGGCAATACAAAATCAGACATTCAGTATCTGGCTTCTGGCAATAGTGAATTCTGGGAGGATACACGAGAAGAATTGTACTATTTGCGGTCCGAACTTTCAATCGCAATAAAACCCGGCAAATCCAATCCAATCAGCTTTGAGATAGGACCTGGGTTAGAATATATATTCTTTAAGCAATACAATGGTACATGGTTGTTGGATCCTTTGGAAGATGGCTCACCTCCTTTGATACGAAAAGAGTTAAAGGAGAAAGTCCAGCCTTTTGAAAAAATTCGATTTGTTCTAAGTGGGAGACTGTTGTACAATGCTGACGTATATGGAAGAAGCGTGCAGATCGGGCCTTACTTTGACTATGCGGACAGCCATGCCGTCATAAATGAAGTTTCAAGCCGGAAGTTCGGATTCTACATGGCAATTGAATTGACTAAGGCTGCTACAACAGTTCATTAGCCAGATTGGCCAACTCACTTCTCTCCCCTTTTTCCAGTTTGATATGGGCAAATAAGTTATGCCCCCTGAACTTATCGATAAGATAGGTCAAACCATTGGATTTCTCATCCATGTAAGGTGTGTCTATCTGATTGATATCGCCGGTAAAAATGATCTTTGTCCCTTCGCCCGCGCGAGTAATGATGGTCTTGATCTCGTGAGGGGTCAGGTTCTGAGCCTCATCGATAATAAAGATCACGTTACTCAAGCTCCTGCCTCGGATAAAGGTGAGTGCTGTAATCGCTATTTCACCATTTTCCTGCAATTGTTCGATCAACCTGCCCTTCTTGGTATTCTCTTTGAATTGTGATCTGATGAATTTCAGGTTATCCCAAAGGGGCTGCATGTAGGGCGATATTTTTTCCTCGGCGTCACCGGGAAGAAAACCAATATCTCTATTGCTCAAAGGAATGATAGGTCGTGAGAGAATGATCTGCTCGAACTTGTTCTTCTGTTCGAGTGCTGCAGCCAGAGCGAGTAATGTTTTTCCAGTTCCGGCCACGCCCTGAATAGCTACCAATTGAATATGGTCATTCAAAAGGGCATCCATTGCAAAGGTCTGTTCTGCGTTCTTGGGTTTTATACCAAAAGCGTAACTCTTCTCCACGTGTTTGATCGAATCAGACAGGCCATCATAACGTACAAGAACAGACTGTGTGCAGTTGTTAAGCACGTAGTATCCATTGGTCACTTTGGCCTCCTTGAGTAGACCGTTTTCCGGAATGTTCTTCCGCTGATATATTTCGTGAATGACTGCCGCGTCAAGGTCATTGAGGGTCACATAGCTCTCTGAGACCTGCTTGATATCCTTGACCTTGCCAGTTTGATAATCTTCCGCCTGCAAACCAAGAGCTTTAGCCTTGATACGCAGGTTTATATCCTTCGTGACCAGAATGACATTACCTTCTTTATTATTGTGCCTCATGGATAAGGCGACATTTATGATCTTATGATCATTCTTTCCCACCCCATAAATACTCTCTGCATTGAGTCCATTGGCATTCTCCGTCAGGGCGATCTTGAGCCTTCCTCTGTTATCTCCCAATTCTATCCATTCATTGAGCTCGTGGCCGTCAGAGAGCTTATCCAGAAAGCGTATGATCTCACGCGCTTCAAAATTGCGTGTTTCATTGCCGATCTTGAACTTATCCAGCTCCTCAAGCACCGTAATCGGTATGACAATGTCATTGTCTTCAAAATTGAGGATGGCATTATGATCAAAAAGTAAAACTGAGGTATCGAGCACGAAGAGTTTTGGCATTGGCTTTCTTATTTCGCTCTTAATGTATTATTGATAAATATAATGTGTTAGCCAACAGCTTCCAAACTATTTGTCGTTTATATTAATAAAATTTTATATGTGTATAACATTCGATTGCCTTACCGTCATGAACAGTTTGGGGGTTGACCCATTCGGTCTGTTTCATTAGTACATACCAAAGATCGAGCGTGGCCTAAGAAAGAGATTAGAGGTATAAGAGACAGTATTCTACTAATCTGAAGGAAAAGGGGTCCACTGCCGATCTTTTAAAGATAAGAATAAGGATAGCCCTTCAGCAATGGTTGTCTGACCGACATGAACTAGAATGAATTGAAAAAAGAACTGGTTACGTGGTTACTTGGACTGCAGTTTTTCGAAATTGTCTTCGACAAACTTCTTTCCATCCCATTTGCCTAACCATTCAGCGCTGCTCCCATGAGTCCTCTGGTAGGTTTTGAATGCATCCATGGCTTTTTGAAGTGTTGTCCTTTTGATGGTAATACCACTCCCATGGCCGCTTTTAATGGTAAAGTAATAAATCCCCTTACCGTAGGTAAACGACTTAGTCTTCGGTCTTGACATATGTCAAATAGCTAGTTTTCAGATAAATATTTCTCCTTGTAAATGGCCTTCTTGATCTCGTTACGTCTAACAACGGAAGGCTTGTCATAATGTTTCCTTTCACGTATGCGTTTCATCAATCCCACACGTCGATGTTTACGGTTGTACCGTTTGACAGCATGTTCAATGCTTTCACCTTCTCTTACATTAATCACTAACATACATCCTCCTACTTACTTTTACTTTAATGAATGAACTTGCGCCTCAATGTTGTATTTCTTGACCAAATTTCGAGTAAACATCAAATGGCCCTTAGGCGCCAATAAATGAAGCTTGCCACTTTTCATTTGGGCCAGTTGAGACAAGAATTTCCATTTTGTCACCAAGTCCTGGGCTTTATCAGTCTTTAGAGCTATTTCAGAATAATGCTTGCTCCCCCCTCGAGTGGTATAGGTCAGATCAGGCATGACCACTTTATCCTTGGTTTGATTGACAAACGATTTAGGTTCATCATACCCTTCTGAATTAACCCTGATGGTTTGTGCAATTCTACTCTTCGCCCATTCAATGGCCTTATCAATGTACTTGTCCTTCTTCATTTAATTTGTTTAAAATTACAGATTCGATAATACAGTTTTGTAAAAACTTGATTATCAGTAATATAAACGTTATATTAGAAAGTTTAGTTCATTTTCCCATTACTAATTGCGGCAAGATCGCCGTGTTTAGCCACCTTTTCTGTATTTCCATAACGAAAGTTCATTGTCCTGTTATGTATTCCCTTAGGTCGATTTACTACTTTTGAGAGTCCAAATCATCGCGTTTACTCATAAGAATTGTAATGGAGTAGCGTTCAATGCACTTGAACAATCTTAAACATTAATCGTATGGCTTCCCAACAAAAGAAAAAAGGCTCAGCCTGGACCAAATACATAATTATTGCCGTCTTGGTCGTAGGGGTTGGTGGATTTATTATTAACTCGCTACCTGAGTCAGGTCACACACCATCCAAAAACATCGATGTCAATACTTCGAAGCCTAAAAATGTCCGATTCAAGAAGGAAGGCACTATAGACTTTTATAGAATGTCGGGAGAAAAGGTCACTTCAATTGATGTCGAGATTGCGGAAACCCAGCAGGAGCGTTCCCAGGGACTGATGCATAGGCACAGTATGGAAGGTGAACATGGCATGTTGTTCGTTTATGAAAATGAAAGACCGCAGTCATTTTGGATGAAGAACACCTACATCCCTCTTGACATTATTTTTATCAACAAAGATTTTCGGATCGTAGATCAGTATTTAGGTGCCAAGCCCAAATCGACTAAATCAATTGAGTCAAGAAGAGCGGCGACGTATGTACTGGAGGTCAACGCCGGCTTTTGCAGGGCCTATAACATCGGTCCCGGCATGACCGTAGAACTCAACCGGTTCTGATCTCCAGCCGAAGGAAAGATCATCGATATTACTGATTCCCAAGGATCAGTGGTAATCCATCGTCTCCGCTTCCGACAACAATGATCTTGGAGTTGGAAGACTGGGCCAGCTTCAGGGTCGCTTCAATGCCTTTATCTCGCAGGATATTGTTAGAGAGTGACTTATTCAATATCCTGTTCGCCTCAGCTTTAGCCTCGGCTTCGATGATCTTTCGCTCCGCTTCCTTACGCTCACGCTTTAAACGATAATCGAACTCCAGTGCCAACTGTTCCTCCTTCAATTTTCGTTCAATGGCTTCCTGAAGAGTTTGTGGTAATTCCACTTCACGGATAAGTACCGCATCGAGAATCAAATGTTTTTCCGCAATGTTCTCAGCCGTCCGCTGGAATATCTCATCCTGAATGGCTTCTCTCTTTGTGGAGTATAGTTCTTCAGGCAGATACTTACCGATGACCTCCCTCGTTGCGGACCGGATCTCTGGTTTGATGATCCTTTTCAAATATTCAGGGCCAATGTCATCGTGCAGGTCACCTATTTCTTCAGGCTCAGGCTGGTACCTGTAAGACAGTTCAACCGTAATATTAAGGCCGTTTTTGGAAAGCACTTCCATGGTTTCGTAATTCTCATTGATACGCACATCGTAGATGTACATTTTGTTCCATGGCATGATGATATGGAAGCCCTGCTTGTATATATTTTCCTTATCCAGGCCACCTCCGAATCGCTTAAAGAGAACACCACGTTCTCCGGGATCGATAGTCAGAAACGTGGTATTGCTGAGCAGACCAAAGAGGATAAAGGCCAGGACACCTATAAAAAGGTACCTGAGGAATTTTTTCTGGTTGATGAAACTTGAGGCATCGCCTCGGTTGAAATTGGTAGACATAAGCTTTTATTGAATTGATTCTATATGGATACAACAACAATATGGATAAAAGGATTGAAACCTACCTCATAGTTTGTCGATGATTATGACATACTTGTAGAATCAAGCAAAGATCTGACACGATCTGCGATCTCATCCACATTCTGCTCCTTCATACATTTGAAGTGCCCACGAGGGCATTTGTCAAAGCCGATCTTCGAGCAGGGTCTGCATCCGATATCAACCTCAGCCGAATGATGGGGGATCTCGTGGTTACCGTAATAAGGATACATCCCAAACTCAGGAACGGTATTACCCCATATTGCGATTAATGGCTTTTTTAGAGCTGCTGCGATGTGCATCATACCGGTATCCGGCGACAAGATCACACGAGCATTTCTGATCAGATCTGCGCTCTGGTGTATGCTGCATTCTCCTGCATAATTCTCGACATTTTGAAAGCTGCCCGCCAGATTCACTCCCAATTCGGCATCGCCCGGACCTCCCACGAGTCCGATTTTGTATGGAAGTTTGGGAATAATTTCGTGAAGTACACTTTTCGGGATCATCTTGGTGAAGTGGGCGGCGCCAAGGGCGATAATGATCTCAGGGTATTCTTCTGTGCCAATTCTTTCACTGATAAAAAAGTCGAGTCCTTCGTCGTCATTTTCTACACCAAGAGCGCCGAGGGCCTCAAAGTACCGATCTACAATATGTTTATCGGGCAATATATTCACCTTCATGTTGACCGCAAGCCATTTCTTTAGGTTTATCTTGTCAAAGGAAATTGAAGGACGCCGCAGTTGCCGAATAATCCTGAAGGTTCTGAGGTTCTTGTGGAGGTCGATAATTTGATCATATTCCTCATTCTTCAGGTCGCTGAAATTTTTTAGTTCTGAGTTTTCATACACGATCCTTCGAGCCACATAGGGATTACCTTCAAGGATAGAGTAAAATGCCTTCTTAGTCATTATGTGCACTTCAGCTCCAAGTTGCTTTTTCAGCGCTCTTAGTACTGGTGTGCAGAGCACAATGTCTCCTATACTACTTAGTCGAAGGACAAGGATCTTCATTCAGATTAAGATGATGTGACTTCATGTTGTGATACACACGAACTTAAATGCGATAATGTATCTCTGCAAGTGCTGATCACTCAAGATGTTCTTTTAGTATTCTGTAAAACTTTGCAAAGGTCGGAGGCACCGAATCACCTACGTCGTTCCAACTCAGTCTGTTGCTTTTGCCATCAATCCTGACCTCTATGAACCGATAGGTATTTCCTGGTTTCATATATTCAAGTGAGGCCAGATTTAGTAGTTTGGCATTGTTAAAAATCTGTGTTACCGCGTCGTCATCAAGCCTTTTATGGGGTTTATAACTCTCATTGCTTTGTTCTTTAAATACATCTCCGTTATCCAGAAGTATATGACTGTACTCTATTCCGGCAAAACCTCCGCCATGACCAAATTCGATCATATCCCCTTCATAATCTGAAGGCAATGTCTGAAAGGTAGCACAGGATAGCATCAGGATCAAAACAATAGGCGAAAAGAACAACATTGTGTGATTGGTCATATTTGGATATTAGACATTTGATATTGAAACTATAATGATGCTAAAAATATTATAATAATGTTAACGGCAGCACTAATTGCACGTGAACCCCGTTTAAAAGCCGTATTTTTGATTCAAACATTAAATGAAAATCGTATGAAACATCTGTTATCTCTTTTCAGCCTGGTGCTTTTTGTTGGCGTTTCTCAACTGACTGCCCAGGAAAACCAAAGTCCTGTAGTCGAAAAGGAAGTTACAAAAAAAGCCTCCTGTGCAAAGAAGTGTTCTAAAACTTGCGCAGCCAAGGCAGCTAAGGCGGCCAGCCTGGACGAGATGATTGAAAAAAGGATTGCCGATAATTCAGGAAAAGTGACCTATCATAAGAAATCCATATGTGGAAACACAGGAAAGATTTCCTATACTGAAGTGGTTTATGATGAGGCCTCTGCCCAATTCGTGGATATCGACGAATCCGAGGTCAAAGCAAGTACGGTAACAAAGAAAAAATGTGCCAAGAAAAAAGGATGTTGTGCCAGCAAGGCCAAGGCTTCCACAGCACAGGCTGCCGAGCCGATGAGCTCAGAGTCCTCAGAGGGCACTAACTAAGATTTAATTGATCAATGATCGAAAAAGGGGCTGCATAGCCCCTTTTTTTATGTCTATTATTGTCGGATTTTTTAAGTTCGTCCAAATATCTGTCATGTCCTTAATGTCATTCAAAGATCAAATAATACAAGGAATTCCTTCCGAATTACCGTCCGCCAGGCCGTTAGACCCCGATGTAAGTCATGCTCCCAAAAGAAACCTGTCTGGAATCCTGTCTACAGATGAAAAAAGACTGGCCATCGAAAATGCATTGCGATACTTCCCAAAATCCTGGCATCGCGAACTGGCCAAAGAGTTCATGCAGGAACTCGAGTCCACCGGCCGGATCTACATGTACAGATTCAGACCTACCTATTCCATGTATGCCAGGTCTATTGAAGAGTATCCGGCCAATATTCCGGACGCCGCGGCGATCATGCTTATGATACAAAACAACCTTGATCCAAAAGTAGCGAAGCATCCGCACGAGTTGATCACTTATGGAGGTAATGGTGCTGTATTCCAGAACTGGGCTCAGTATCTTCTGACCATGCATTATCTGAGTCAGATGACGGAAAACCAAACACTGGTAATGTATTCTGGTCATCCAATGGGCCTCTTCCCTTCATCACCTTCAGCACCAAGAGTGGTGGTGACCAACGGAATGATGATCCCAAATTATTCTACCAAGGACGACTGGAATAAATACAATGCACTTGGTGTTACCTCTTATGGTCAGATGACAGCGGGCTCATATATGTACATTGGACCACAGGGAATCGTCCATGGGACCACGATCACTCTTCTCAATGCAGGAAGATTGACCGGTAAAGGTGATCTCGATCTGAAAGGGAGAGTCTTTGTCACCTCTGGACTGGGAGGCATGTCAGGGGCTCAATCTCTGGCAGCTGTTATTACTGGAGCGGTTGGTGTCATTGCGGAAGTTGATCCGGACGCAATTAGACAAAGGCTGACCGACGGCTACATTCAGCAATCCAATATCTATGAAGACCTAAAACAACTGGTACAGGCTATCCGTGCTCATCGAGAAAAAGAAGAAGGCGTAGCTCTGGTATATTCCGGAAATATTGTCGATCTCTGGGAATACTTCGCAGAATCCGATTTGGAAATAGACCTGGGCTCAGATCAGACCTCACTTCATAATATTGATGATCTCGGTTACTGTCCCGCCGGCTATACCTTTGAGGAGGCCAAAGCATTGCTGAATACTGACAAGACCCGTTTCATGGAAGAGGTCAGGTCCAGTTTAAAACGGCATGTTAAAGCAATAAACACTTTGAGCCGACGAGGCATGTACTTCTGGGATTACGGTAACGCCTTTCTCAAGGAGGCCGGTGATGCCAATGCTGATATCTGGAGAGACAGAGAAAAAGATCAGTATAAATATCCGTCATATGTAGAGGATATCATGGGTCCGATGTGTTTTGATTTTGGATTTGGCCCATTCAGATGGGTCTGCACATCTGGCTCTATGGAAGACCTCAGAACAACTGATAAGATCGCCGGAAAGATCCTGGAACGATTGTCAGAATCTGCTCCGGACAAAATTTCCTCGCAGTTAAACGATAATATAAAATGGATCAGGGAGGCGGAGCATAATATCCCGGTTGTTGGCTCCAAATCACGTATACTCTATGCAGATGCATGGGGTCGGATGGCAATAGCAAAAGCCTTTAATAAAGCGATTTCCGACGGACAGCTCAAAGGCCCGGTAGTACTCGGGCGAGATCACCATGATGTTTCCGGAACCGATAGTCCTTTCAGAGAGACTGCCAATATCAGGGATGGTTCAAAGTTTACTGCGGATATGGCTATTCATAATGTCATCGGGGATGCTTTCCGGGGCGCAACCTGGGTAAGTATCCATAACGGTGGAGGTGTTGGATGGGGGGAAGTGATCAACGGAGGATTTGGAATGCTCCTGGATGGCTCTGACGCATCAGACAGAAAATGCCAGAACATGCTCTACTGGGATGTAAATAACGGTATTGCGCGCCGAAGTTGGGCCAGAAATCCGAATGCCCTCTATACCATTCAAAGGGCGATGGCTGAAGAATCGGGATTGAAAGTAACCCTACCTGAGCTGGTCGATCAGACGATCATCGAAGATCTGTATACAGAAGATTAATTGCAACCACCTTTGAACACGTCAATGCTGGAGAGTTGACAAATACCAACTAGAATTTATCTTCCGATGACCATTTTGGCTATTCCTACCTCACCTGAAATCGTAGAATAGTGAACGAAGTACACTCCGCTAGTTCCAAACACCAGAGGATCATTTGACTCAAATCTGTTGCCATTGAGATCCCATATTGATTTAATATGGATATTTTTTGGTATCTCTATCTCAGTTCCAGTAGAAATGGGATTCGGAATCTTCCATCCGTTGAATTGCTCTGAGTTCAAAATAGAAGTGGTACCGCAACTACTGGTCTTTAACCATTGATAACCAATTGATAGAAGCGAATTTCTTCCCGCAAAATCAAAAGTATGGCCGACACCGGACAATAGAGTATCCCTTACACATCCTCCTGCATCCCTTAAGGCATCCCGAACAGGAAAGAATCGGTCCATTGGTCTGTCATTAGAACCATGGATGATAAAGAACTTTTCATCCTTGCCATTCTCACTCAACGTCCCAATTTCATTGAGGCCGTTGATGGCTGCGCCCACTGGCATAAAGCCGGCAAACCGGTTGGTTCTTCTCAAGCCATAAGTATAGGTCGTCCTTGCTCCCCAAGAAAAGCCGACTACATACAAGGCCTCATCGTCCACATTATACCATTCGCCTACCGAATCCAGTAAAAAGGTGGTAAATGCAGTGTCAACAGGATCATCCACCCTTCCATCCGTCCCCCCATCGGGACAAATAAGGATCAAATCATTGCTCTCGGCAAATGAGATCAACGTATCTCTCCAAGACCGCGCATTCCACCGTCTGGTATTCAATGGGTGTAATCCGAGAAAGGCGGCATTCGGTAGAGATTCTTCATAGGATGACGGAATATAGAGCGAATAAGCCTTTGCAGGATCGTTTTGAAATGCCAGTGTACCATCGATGATCTGCTGACTCGGAAGCGACCCTTGAAATATGAATGAAACGACAACAATAATGAATACTGATCTCATATGTCAAATATACTTTGCAGAGTTGAACAAGCTTGTGTTCTTTTGTGTCGCAGATAGACATTTATGAGCAAGTCATTCGGAAACAAGGTCATAGAGTTCTACAAAGAACTCAAAGACGACTGGGACATTCCTCAGGGATTTGAGACATTATTTCCCTTTCGCGAGAGCGAAGTAATGAGAGTGATGACTTCCTTCTATGGCAAATATTTCTCGGACGCCGGTGACAGAATATTCCTGTACGGCATCAACCCTGGAAGGTTTGGAGCTGGAGTCACAGGTATTTCATTTACCGATCCGGCCATATTGGAGCAGTATTGTGACATTCCCAATGACTTTAAAAAGAGGCATGAAACATCGAGCCTTTTCATCTATGAGGTCATAAAGAATTGGGGAGGGTTCGAATCGTTCTATCAGCATTTTTACATTACATCCATCTGTCCGCTGGGCTTTCTGAAAGACGGAAAGAATGCCAATTACTATGATGATCGACAACTGGAAAAAGCCGTCGAGGACAAGATCGTTAAGCTCATGTGGGAACAAATACAGTTTGGGGCCAATCGTCAGATCGCATTCTCAGTAGGCAAAGGCACCAATTTCAAAAAGCTAAAAGCCCTAAACGACAAGCACGGCTTTTTCGAGAATGTGAAGCCGCTCCCCCACCCGAGATGGGTCATGCAATACCGCCGTAAAAAAATGGATATCTTCGTCGGACAATATCAAAACGAACTGAAAAAAGCGATCAGATCATGAGTCAGGACAACGGACATGTCAATCTGGAGATAGATGGTCATTTAGCTACTATTACCTTTTATCACCCCTCTCATAATGCATTACCCGGGCATCTTTTAGCTGACCTTGCAAAATTGATCAGTCAGGCCGGAGATAATGATCAGGTTCACCTGATACTCGTCAAGAGCGGCGGCGATCGCACATTTTGTGCCGGAGCAAGCTTTGATGAACTGGTCAGCATCGAGGATTATCCTACGGGTAAGGAATTCTTCATGGGTTTCGCGCGGGTCATCAATGCGCTAAGGTCATGCAGAAAGATCACGTTAGGTAGGATTCAGGGTAAGGCTGTTGGTGGAGGTGTGGGAATTTGTTCCGCCGTGGATTACGCCATTGCGACCAAATATGCTTCCGTCAGGCTGAGCGAGCTCGCTGTAGGTATTGGACCGTTCGTTGTGGGGCCGGCAGTAGAGAGGAAAATAGGACTGTCGGCTTTCAGCAACATGACGTTGAACCCTACCGAATGGAAGACTGCCGAGTGGGCGAAAGAGAACAACCTTTTCGCTGAGGCATTTGACACCACTGAGCAGATGGATGATTATATCCAACATTTTGCTGAGAAATTGCTAAGTTATAATCCTGAAGCACTTGCCCACTTGAAACGTGTCTTTTGGGACGGCACTTCTCACTGGGATGATCTCCTGGAAGAACGAGCAGAAATTAGTGGCAACCTGATTCTATCACCATTTGCAAAAAATGCCATTAATAAATTCAAGCAGAAAAAATAGGAGAGTTTGCTCCCGTCTGGTGAGGTGAAAATCGATTTTCTCAAATCATTACCTATGAATTACCTTTGCTGCAGTTCAAAGTAGAAGTATGGCAAGCAAAAAGAGGGTCTCAAAAAAGGACTTGGAAAAGGCATTTCGCCTCATGGCTACGGCCAGGTCAATGACTGAGTTATACGAAGAAAATTTCAAGGTCGTCTCCAAATATGTACATGCCACTTCGCGTGGTCACGAAGCCATACAGATCGCTACAGGGATTCATCTGGAACCACAAGACTTCCTTTCTGCCTACTACCGCGATGATTCCCTGCTTCTGAGCATTGGTATGTCACCGTATGAATTGATGCTGCAATTACTTGCCAAGCGTGAAGACCCTTTCTCAGGAGGCAGAAGTTATTACAGTCATCCAAGCCTACGGGATGATGACAAGCCAAAGATCCCGCATCAGTCGTCAGCTACCGGCATGCAGGCCATACCGGCTACAGGTGTTGCGCTGGGTCTGGATTACAGAAACAAACAAAAGCTACCCCTTTTCGAAGGCGCACCCCCGAGCATCTCAGTATGTTCGCTTGGTGATGCGTCCATAACAGAAGGGGAAGTCAGTGAGGCTTTTCAGATGGCAGCATTGAAACAACTACCGATTCTTTATCTCGTCCAGGATAATGAATGGGATATTTCGGCTAACGCACAAGAGACACGGGCACAAAATGCATATGAATTCATCCAGGGATTTCACGGTATTGAAGCTCTGAGTATCGACGGGACGGATTTCAGGACATGCCACGCAACGATGAAAAAGGTGATCAAGACCATGAGAAAAGAGCAGCGTCCTTTTCTGATACATGCGACCGTGCCGCTGCTCAATCATCACACCTCCGGGGTAAGGAAAGAGTGGTATCGCGATGACCTTGACGAACACCGGGAAAGAGACCCCTACCCCAAGCTCAGACAGGATCTCATCGATTCGGGATTCAGTGAATCAACTTTACAGAAAATAGAATCGCAGGCTACTGATAAGGTACGTCAGGATTATGAGCGCGCACTTTCCGAAGAAGATCCTCGTCCTTCTGATCTTTTCACTCATGATTTTCATCCTACCGAGATCACCAAGGAATCGGGTGAGAGAAGTCCTGAAGAAGGTGAGGAAACTGTCATGGTGGACAGTGCTCTTTTTGCCGTGGAAGAATTGATGAAAAATGATGAGCGCTGCTTGCTGTACGGCCAGGATGTGGGAGGAAGGCTGGGAGGTGTGTTTCGCGAAGCAGCGACCCTGGCACAAAAATTCGGCGATAAACGCGTTTTCAATACCCCTATTCAGGAAGCCTTTATTGTGGGCAGCACGGTAGGAATGTCAGCCGTGAAACTCAAACCTATTGTTGAGGTACAATTTGCAGATTATATATGGCCAGGACTTAATCAGCTCTTTACCGAGGTCAGCAGGAGCTGTTATCTCTCCAACGGTAAATGGCCTGTCAGCATGATCCTGAGAGTACCCATTGGAGCCTATGGAAGTGGAGGGCCTTATCACTCGAGCAGTGTGGAATCGGTTGTTTGTAATATACGCGGCTTAAAGATCGCTTATCCGAGTAATGGAGCAGATCTCAAGGGCCTTATCAAAGCAGCCTACTATGATCCCAATCCGGTGGTTATTTTTGAGCATAAAGGCCTCTACTGGTCCAAAGTACCTGGCACTGAAAGAGCCAGGACCATCATGCCTTCTGAAGATTATGTTCTTCCTTTTGGTAAGGCCAATATTTTCCATGAAGCGGATCAAGCATCGATAGATAAGGGTGAATCTCTGGTAGTCATAACTTATGGTATGGGTGTGCACTGGTCCACCAATGCTGCCGAGGAATTGGATGGCAGGGTCGAAGTGGTCGATCTACGTACACTGTATCCTTTGGATGAAGATCTGATATATGAACGGGTAAGAACTCATAATAAATGTATCGTAGTAACTGAAGAGCCGGTAAGTAACAGTTTTTCTCAAAGCCTTGTGGGCCGGATCCAGAATGAATGTTTCGAAAGCCTGGATGCACCTGTGAGAATAATTGGTTCCGAAGATATGCCCGCAATTCCTCTTAACAGCACTTTGGAACAAACGATGATCCCTAATAAGGACAAGGTGAAATCCGCTATCTCTGAATTACTGAATTATTAGTAGATAGCACTGAGGCTAAAATTAAAAATGCCGGATACCTGAGGATACCCGGCAAATCGAACTTTCGTTATTCTTTGTCTAGAAAGCGTACCCTATAGCTGTAGTAAATGTAGGCAGAATGCCATCGACACTACCAAAATCCAGATCATCTGCATTGTCATCATTAATGATCACATAACAAGGACCCAGACCAAGATCCAGTACAAAGCCGCTATCCCACACCCACTGATAACCCAACTCTGCTCCAAATCCAAACCTTGTGAATCCCGTACCACCTCCAGCTTCAGCAAAAGGCATAATGTAGAAGCCAGCCGGCACAGGCTTTTTAGCATGCGTAAAGAAGTAGCGCCAGCCAACACCACCTCCATAAAGCTGAACATCCTCATCACCAAAGTTCAACCAGTAGTTACCTTTTACCTGAATGCTAGAACTTTCATTGAGGACTTTCTCATACCGGACATTGATATTACCGAAGGCCAGTGAAACAGGCCCCGTTTTTACCACATTCGACTGTGCCGATGAAACAAGGCTAATACCAAAACAGAAGATCAGAAGTAAAAAGAAATTTCTCATAATATTTTTAATGATTGAGTGATTTAATGATCGAATCTACGATATAAATTGAATACGGTACCGAATATTTCTTACCATCAAATTTGGATATCTACACCTTGTCAGAGCCTCTCTTTTTGATCCAGCCAAGATTGATTAATATGTGATACATCCAGTACAGCCACAGCAGAAATAAAAGGGGATAAATGATGAGAACGAACATGTTGTGATAGACAGCTTCATCAAAATCCCAATGATGAAAATGCAGTATTGCCCTCGTTATACCGCATCCAGGACATTCGATGTCAAACAAAAAGCGTGAAGGGCAAAGGACAACACCCGTATCATCGAATTGACCCGCCGGCACGATCCACAGTGCAATGGGGATCAGAGCCAGGATGATCATGGCTATTAAATTTGCCGTGGGAGAATTCTTGAATTTTGAAGCCATTACGATAAGGTCTCAAATAAGAAAGGTGCCAAATGTTGCATTCGGCACCTGTTGTCTTTGTCCTTTCCGTTGATCTCTAGTAATACTCTGATTTTTTAACCAAAGCATGGATCAGTCCGGGCAACCAACATAAGAAAGACAGAATAAGATTAATAATCCAGTTGTTACCAGACCAATCATCCATCAATCCCATGGCTATCCAGGCTAATCCTAGTATCGCCAATAAGATGTAAACACCTTCCGAAATGTCAGCATCACCAGAATCAAGGTTAGCCTTGACATATTTCTGGGCCATCTTCAACTTAATGGAGTTGACAATTCCGAGTCTCTCTCCAGTCTTTTCCTTGAAGTCCCTCGGGGTAATAGAAAGAAAAGTTGCGAGACCTTCTTCAAACACTTCCGGAGGTAACTCCTGAAGTCTTTCGTCGTGGTCTACCATTTGCTGCCACTTAACATGCACTACAGCATATGAACTTGTGGCACTAAAGATCAGAAAAGAGAAAAGTAGTAAGACGTGTTTCATATTTAAGAAGTTTCCTCCAATATACTCAGAGCTTTGAATTTTCACAAGCACAGGTTAAGAAATATGCTGAAAAAATCCAATATGGCCACTCATCCTAGAGGAAAGTAACTCCTAAAACATGGTTATGGTCAGGTTCTGAAGCACGGAACAGTAACTTCCTACTCCTATATCAGACGGCGAAAGACTCTCCACATCCACAGGTGCGGGCAGCGTTTGGATTATTAAAGTAAAATCCTTGGCCATTGAGGCCACCGCTGAATTCCAGGGTTGTATTGCATAAGTAGAGGAAACTCTTCAGGTCCGTCACCACCTTCACACCATTATCTTCGAAAACCTGGTCGTTCTCCCTATTCTCATTATCAAACTCCATATTATAGGTCAGACCGCTGCAACCGCCACTGGTGACAGATACCCGGATAAAATAATCCTCCCCCAAGCCTTCATTGGATTTAAGGCCATCTATCCTGTCCTTCGCAGAATCAGCTACAAAGATCATTACTGAGTGTTCTTCTTTTTATAGTCTTCAATTGCACTTTTAATGGCATCCTCGGCCAAGACCGAGCAGTGGATCTTTACGGGAGGAAGAGCTAATTCCTCAACGATCGCCATGTTGTCGATCTTCATGGCTTCATCAACGGACTTTCCCTTCAGCCATTCAGTAGCCAGGGAACTGGAAGCTATGGCTGATCCACAACCAAATGTTTTGAACTTGGCATCCTGAATGATCCCTGCGGAATCGACCTGTATCTGCAGTCTCATGACATCTCCGCATTCGGGTGCTCCCACCAAACCAGTTCCGACATTTTGCTCTTCCTTATTCAAAGTCCCTACGTTCTTAGGGTTTTTGAAGTGTTCTATAACTTTATCACTGTAAGCCATAACTAATATTTCTCTTTTACTCTTATTAACTAATTATTCTGTCTATAAGTTCTTAATGTTCCTGCCACTGTACAGATTCCAAATCTACGCCCTCCTTATACATTTCCCAAATTGGGCTAAGGTCACGCATATGATTCACTCCCTTCTTGATGGCTTCTATCGTAAAGTCGATATCCTCTTCGGTCGTAAATCTGCCCAGACTGAATCTAAGGCTTGAATGTGCCAGATCATCTCCCAATCCAAGGGCTATCAATACATATGACGGTTCAAGACTCGCAGATGTACAAGCCGAACCCGAGGACAATGCGATCTCCTGGTTGAACGTCATCATCAAACCCTCTCCTTCCACATGTTTGAAAGAAAGATTTGACACATGAGGCATCCTATGTTCCGAACTACCATTCACGTAGACCTCCTCAAGATCATTCAGTAGTGTAGTTTCAAGTTTATCACGCAATCTTGACAGCCTCACGGCTTCTTTTTCCATTTCATTCTTGCAGATCTCGGCAGCCTTTCCAAATCCAACTATTCCTGGAACATTGAGCGTTCCAGAACGCATGCCACGTTCATGGCCTCCACCATCGATCTGTGCCGTTACTTTTACTCTTGGTGCCTTGCGGTTAACGAATAGTGCACCTACACCTTTCGGACCATACATTTTGTGCGCGGTAAATGCCATCAAATGTATGCCCACCTCTTTCGGGTTTACAGGGATCTTCCCGACCGCCTGTGTAGCATCGCTCATGAACAATACTCCATGTTTGGCGCAGATCTCTCCAATTTCCTTAACCGGTTGTATAACACCAGTTTCGTTATTGGCCCACATCACGGATACGAGAATGGTCTCGTCAGTGATGGCGTTCTCAAGCTTCTCCAGATCCACAAGTCCCTCACGATTCACATCCAGGTAAGTCACCTTGCCACCCTTCTTCTCAATATGTTGACAAGCATCCAACACGGCTTTGTGCTCCGTCTTCAGAGTAATGATGTGATCACCTTTTCTCGAATACATTTCAAATACACCTTTCAGAGCGAGATTGTCGCTTTCTGTTGCACCTGAAGTGAAAATTATTTCTTTGGGAGACACAGAGATAAGATCTGCTATTCTCTCACGAGCCTGTTCAACAGCATCCTCCGCCGTCCAACCAAAAGGATGATTCCGGCTTGCTGCGTTACCGGGATTCTCATAGAAATACGGTAACATTTCTTCCACTACCCGCGGATCACAAGGCGTAGTGGCGTTGTTATCTAGATATATTTGCCTGGCACTCATTTACTAACTTTTCTCTATTTAGACTTAATCTAATTTATGCAATTTACTGCAAAGATAACGCATGACAAAGTAAATGAGTTTAGATATAAACTGCTTTTTTTAAGTGTGGAGGAATAGAGGAAGTCCAGTATTCGTAAAAAGAGATGAAACTGTCCTGGACAATAGAAAGAAGCCGGCTTCTACGTCCCTGGATCTGGTGATTAAATTAAAGAACAAAATCAGCCGGCTTCCAGACTAATATCCTGTCATCAGCGGGCTATGTCAAGTAGATTAACATTATGGAAAGCTTAAAATGCGTCTTAACGTTATATTTTGATAAATATGTATCTATTTTTAATGAATGTTAATTTTCAGTCTCTGATTTAGAGCTAAATATATATTTAATATTTTTGTCATATAAAAAATGTTAATGACGGGGCATCGATCAAACGTGGAGGAATTACTTGCCAGACTGACCAAGGGTGATAGAAACGCATTGTCCAAGGCGATCACCCTGGTGGAAAGCCGCTTACCGGCCCAAAGAGAAACGGCCCGGTCCCTGATAAAGCAGGTGACTGATCCTGATTTCCGAACGCGTCGGATAGCGATCAGCGGAGCACCAGGTGTAGGGAAGAGTACATTTATCGAAAGCCTGGGCCTATACCTGATAGATAAAGGCCACAAACCAGCAATTCTTACCATAGATCCAAGCAGCCACTTCAGTGGAGGCAGCATACTTGGTGACAGGACCCGGATGGAAGAATTATCAAAACGGGATGAAGCCTACATCCGGCAATCTCCAAGCAGTCAATACCTTGGTGGGGTGTCTCGCCGCACCCGTGAATCGATTTTCCTGTGCGAAGCAGCAGGATATGATACTATCCTGGTAGAAACTGTGGGCGTAGGTCAGTCGGAATACCTCGCCGCCGACCTTACTGACATATTCGTCCTGTTAGTTCAGCCTGGCTCCGGCGATGAATTGCAAGGCGTGAAAAAAGGTGTTATGGAAATGGCGGACATTCTCGTGGTGACAAAAGCAGATGGTCCACTGGAAAAGGTAGCACAACAATCAAGGCGTGAGTTAAGAAATGCCGTTCATATCCTGCAGTCCAAATCACATGGCTTTCCCCGAGAAGTCTGTTCGGTTTCTGCCAGGGAAAACCGTGGATTGGATAATTTTTGGAAACTTGTGTCCAACTTTTTGAAAAAAATCACTGACAAAGGCTATCTGCAGGCCGAGCGGCACAATCAGAAGGCCATATGGTTGACTGATGTCGTTGATGAGTTATGGCTTGAGTTGCTAAAAAATAACGATGAGATACAAAGCTTGATCAAGACATCCAGTGAAGCTGTAAAGAATAACGATATTCATGTCTATGACGCCGCATTCGAGATCATGAGCCGAAGACTAAGAAATCTATGAGGCTGATTATTCCCTTACTGTTGCTGTTGGTAACAATTGCCTGTTACGCTCAAGTGCCGAACATACCGGTAATTGATAGTGGGTATTTTGCAATTCCTGTTCGTCACAGCCCAAGGTTGACGGGTAACTTTGGTGAATTGAGAGACAATCATTTTCATGCCGGACTTGATTTTAAGTCTTCAAATGGGCGTCCGGGAGATGATATATTGGCTGTCGCTGATGGCTATATCTCACGTATTAAGGTCAGTATGGGTGGATATGGTCTGACGCTTTATATCGACCATCCATGCGGTTTGACTTCCGTCTACGCTCACTTGTCTTCATTCCGCGAGGACATACAGGATTTTGTATATGAAAAACAATTGGAAATCCTTGATTACGAGATCGACATATGTCCTGATACTTCTGAATTCTTCGTGAAGCGAGGAGATCTTATCGGCAAGATGGGAAGCACCGGCCATTCCTATGGTCCCCATCTCCACTTTGAACTGCGGATCACAGACAGTGAGATCCCCATCAATCCCCTGATGTATGGATTTGGCATATCGGATGATAAACCTCCAATAGTAAGGCAGTTTTTTGCCTATACTCTGGATGACCGCCATCGTGTTCTCGATCGAATACCCATCCCCCTCACATTTGAAAACGGCGTATGGACGAGTGTCTCAGATACCATCTCGATCGATGGTTGGCGGGTCGGCCTGGGAGTAGATGCCATAGATCAGCTCAATGGCACGACCAATAGAAATGGCGTTTACTCTATTAACATGCGGGTCAATGACGATAATGCATACCAGTACAGGGCGACACATTGCAGCTTTGATGAAACGATCAATATGAACGGACATATTGATTATGCGCGTCGGCAATCCCATCGACAATTTGTTCATCGCTGTTTCATACTGCCCAACAATACCTTATCCATGTACGACACCTCTTATGGAAAAGGTATCATAATGCTTTATAAGAATCGTCCCCAGCCAGTAGATATTACCATTGAGGATTATCATGGAAATACCCAAAGAATAAACTTACTCCTGTTACAGTCAGACAACTGGACAACAACGGATAATGAACCTCTATATCATGCCTTTTTCAGGTATGACAAGTCAAACCTCTACAGTACGGAATACATTTCCGTCTTCGCTCCTGAAGATGCGCTTTTTACGGATGAGCCACTCGAGATCGTGCCCGCCACCGATCACAATGGACATCTCACCTCTTTGAGAGTAGGACAACCAGAAATTCCTGTCAAATCAGATCTTATTGTACACCTTGATAATAGGCTGATCGATGAAAGGTGGAAAGAAAAAGCATGCCTGGTCTATAAGGATCATCGTTCCAAACGGGATCGTAGCGTCGGTGGTGAAATCACCAATGACGGAATGAATTTTTATCTACCGTATCTTGGTCTGCACGAGCTTCATTACGATACTCTCGCTCCCGAGATCACACCTTTTTATGGCAAAACTTCCTGGCGCTACGGTGAAACCCTGAAATTCAGGATCAAAGATAATTACGAAGTCATAGGCATGGCCCGTGAATTGAGAATATCCAGCTGTATTGGAGATCGCTACGTCGCAGGATATTATGATCTGAAGTCTCACACATTTTCGCTCGAAGTGAAAGGCGACTGGCCCCCGGGAAAACATTTACTGATGATAGAAGCCATCGATGACCAGGAAAACAAAACTGCCTGGTCTAAATTGGTTACTATAAATTAATGTTGACCTCCGGATTTCAAACCAAATCCCCCGGGACTTGTTAATTACAAAAAATCCAATATGACCCATCTCAAAGAGGGCGATAAAGCCCCACATTTTGAAGGCACTATTCAGTCAGGCAAGAAAGTATCGCTGGATGACTACAAAGGGAAGAAGCTTGTACTATTCTTTTATCCCAAGGATAATACACCGACCTGTACTACAGAGGCCTGTAATCTGAGGGATAACTATAGTCGCCTGAAAAAAGCCGGATACGAAATACTCGGCATCAGCCCCGATTCGGAAAAAAAGCATCAGAATTTTATCGAAAAATATGATTTGCCCTTCGACCTACTTGCAGATACTGATCAGGATATGTTGAATGCTTACGGCGTATGGGGTGAAAAGAAATTCATGGGAAGGACTTATGATGGGGTTCACCGCACCACTTTTGTTATCGATGAAAATGGTGTTATTGAGGATGTGATAAAAAAGGTAAAAGCCAAAGCGCACGCTGGTCAGATCCTCGATCAGTAAGGCTATATCTTTGGTACGGTAGAGATCAACACGGCAAATATCATGGCCATTTGTGTGGAGGGTTCCAGCTTTTCACCACTCTGATAGATAAGCCAGGAGCGCAAATCTCCTTCGAATTCAGTATAGACCTGAAAGGTCTTGTCATCGTGATATTTAAGTTCCCACTCTTCTGGAATACCAGGGTTTACGACAGACAGTATATATGTATTTTCGCCATCTGATATACGCCATTCACTGTAGTCACGTGGCCATCGCGTCCTCATCATAACAGTTTTACCTTCTGAATGTAATTGCCATTCATCGAATTTTTCCCGCCATTGGGTGGTAATTTCACCCACCCTATCTCCTATTCTGAAGTCCCATGCGGTCCAATCATTCTGACCTATCCATCGCATATCCAGGGTGCCCGCATTATCCTCTTCCTCTACATCAGCAAAGATCTCCCACTCCACAAAGCTGTCTCCCCACTTTGTTGCGATCACGGAAAGGCTATCCCATTGATTTTGGGCACTCAGGGACCAGGAAATGAACAAGAATAAGAGGGTGGTGATATTCAGGCGCATGATCCTATAACGTAATTAGGCTATAAGATGATCTGCAATAGCAAAATTCTTCAAACGGATCAGGATAAAGGTCACCTGAATCCCTTATGTGTTTGTGTGATCCAGCCTAATGGATAATGGAAGATTGTGGAGTATCAATAATGAAATGGCTGTCTGATACTTGAACTATTGACGCAATACTAAAACGGAAGATCATCGAAATCTTCGGATTTCGGAGCGTCCTCTGCAGATGGGAACGGATCATCCGGAAATGTCTCATGAGGTGAAGCGCCGGATTGTTCCGCCTGAGAGATGCGCCATGCATTCAGGTTTGTGAAGTATTTTCCATTCCACTCTCTGCCGCGCAGATCGAAAGATACCTTGATCAAATCTCCTTCATTGAAGGCATCTATCAGATCACAGCGATCCTGCGTAAGCTGGAATTTCACATATTGTGGATAATTACCTTCCTCAACAAGCAGCACAAATTCTCTTGCTTTAAAGCTTTCGGTCTTCTGTTCGGTATCGAACTTCTTATGGAGTTTTGCCTGAATCTCGTATGCCATGGATGATCGATTTAAAGTGCAAACATATAAAGAAAATACATGTGTTGGCAGTATATATATATAACTACTCTAAAAAACAAATAAGGGTGCCAGCACATATCGACTGGCACCCCTGAATTGCTTACTAAAATACTTAATAAAGATTCTTAACCGAGTGGTCAATCCATCAGTATCATCTTTTTGGTAACAAATCCTGATGGACTTCCAACCTGATAGTAGTATATCCCTGCAGATCCCAGATCATCACGATCGATCTCAACCCGATTGTTACCTCGCAACAGGCTGATCTGCTGATTAATGAATATCCGTCCATTCAGATCGAAGACTTTGAACTGTACGTCCATACCACGATCAACTTCGATATCGACAACCGTCGAATTTGTGAACGGGTTAGGCTTGTTCTGATCAACCAGGAATTCGGACGTAACAGAACGAAGTTCCAGTTTTTGAATGACAAGATCTTCGTCGTACATCTCACTTTCCAATGGATCGTCGAGCAGTTCAATTGAGCTGGCATTTACCGTCCTGTCAAACTTTACCGAAAACAATTCTTCACCTTCAGAAAAATGAAGGACATTCTCCGAATGGTAGACCACTCGAACAATGCCTTCAGTCGCAGCACTCATGCCAAGATGCTGATCCGCAATTTTGAGACTTAAGCCTTTGACCTCTATAAGCTCTGCTTGCTCTGCATCGTATTTCAGGGTGAACTGAGTTCCGGTGAAAGTCATATCACCATCGGCAATGAACACTATCCTATCGTCTCTTGATTCGGTTTTCCAGATCTGCGTCAGTTCGCTTCTTGGATTTTGATCTCCCAGACCATTTGGATCGGCAGAACGATCGAGGTCGCCTACCTTGATCGCAGTAAAATCAACGGCGTGCATGTTGCCAGGCATATCACGTATGGCATAGTCCTCTGCAAACCGATCAATAAATGGTGCTGCAGGATCCGTAAAGGTGTGAGCCGCGTCGACAAACCTCCAGGAGTCCACATTTTGAAAATCTGCATAATGACCGAGTAGTAGACGTCGTAATTCTACAATATCGCTGATGGATATACGGTCGTCTCCGTTTGCATCAGCTGCTATGATCTTGTAAGGACTATCCAGGCTTTCCATTCCCAACAGGTGACGCTGTAGCATCACTATGTCCCTTGTTGAGATCCCGTTGAGTGGGCCTGTCGTCTTCGAGGGACGTACTACATAATCCTTATGGAGAGGTATATTTTGAAAATTAAAAGTTCCATTGAACATACCTGTCACTTGCTTATTACCAGACACCTTGACTTCCACATCATGCACTGCATCAGACATTTCTGTCCGAATAATACCAGAGATAATACCACTTGTGTCTGAACAAATATTATTGTTGTCCTGAATATCCACGAAAGTGACACAGAAGTCCTGTTCGCCGGTTATCCTGTCGGTCACGTATACATTTACAGTACGCATACCGATACTATCGCAGTTGTAAGTCCTCACGATATCATTGGTATCCGGAGAGAATGAAATGGTAACTGGATTTCCACAGCTATGTCCACTGTTGTCATCGAGATCAACCGCCCAGATCTCTATCTCACCGAGGTCCGGTCTGTTATCATTATTGGTGTCAATTGGCATCAGGTCGACAATGATCCCGTTTTTGCAATATGCCGTTGGAATTTTACAATTGACAACTTCAAAAGGCTGTCGGCATACGGCCTTATTGCCACACTGATCTTCAAAGACCCATATTATGTAATGCTTACCAATGGGGTAATCTCCCGTAGCATCAGCAAATCCACCAAATCCCGAATCTCCGTCATCGATGATACCATCCCGGAAAGCATCTATCTTGTATTCCCAGACGAGATCATCGTCAGGAGTGCAATCATCAGTAGCCGCCATGGTAAGTTCCACTCTTCCATCCTCACAATCCGGATCATAGGTACAAACTGTCACTGTGTCGCATGGCATGGTGAATTCCGGATCTATGGTATTGTTGACCTTTATGATCTGCTCATAATGCCAGGAATCGTAGATAACCGTATTGTCTACCATTCTAAAATTACACCAATCGATGATCTTCCATTTCCTCAGCACCTTGAAGCATACCAGGGAATCCTGTACAAAACTAAAGACATGGTCCTCCCATTGCATTCCGATGAGATTGCATTTGTCGTCATTGACCTGTGGTCGGCCATAGATCTGCGGAAGACTGTCCGGATGAATGCTTACCCCGCAGGTGGTCGACGGATAATCCAGAGGCCACACAATATCTGTGGAATCGAAAGGGTCATAGTCGATAACAGTGATCTTCTGATAGCACTGAGATTGTAATCCCTGGCGATCCGTTATTCTAAAACCTCTGAGAATGAATCCAGTCCTACATTGAGTAATACTGTCTACTGTAAACTCCTCTATGGTTACCTCGCAATTTTCGAGGACGTGACCATCATACAGCGGGCCATCCGCTTTAAAATGAGGATCATCCACATGTATAGGCTGTCGGTCATGGTAGTCCTGTACTATTGTACCAAAGTATTTACCAAGCGAGTCGATCTCAAAATGGAAATCGCAACTGACGGTAATATTGGGTGGACAGTATATGGCCGGTGGCACCTTATCCTGAACCTCAACTTCTACCATACAATCATTGTAATTACCTGCCTTATCCCATGCTCTGAATACCACCATAACATTCTGCGAATCCACATCTTCACAACAGAATCTTACATACGGTTTGAATAGAGTGTCCGGATTTCCACATCGGCGACCCATATCCATTCTTCGCACTGCAAAGCTGTCGAGATAGCAATCGTCATAAGTACCGTCATCCAGAGTTACGGCATATAAGTGTGCTTCGCCAAACTCATTGAGGCCCACAGTAGTAAATCCGTCACATACTGTAACTGGAGGCGTATGGTCCATAACTTCAACCGTGACTGTGCATCGAGATTCATTATAACATGAATCCCTCGCTACGTAGATGACATCATGCACTCCAAATGGCAGAGTAATCCGTCCTCCATTTTGATTTTTCAATATTCCGCCTGGATAATGTATATCTATTGTAAACGCTGTACAGTTGTCCGAAACATCTGCAGGAGGCAGCTCGACATCCGCCTCACAGACATAGCCTCCATTGGTAGTCACATAATCCACCTTAGGGCATGAGAGCACAGGAGGCTCGTCATCTACAATATGAATGATCTGTGGTACTTCACGTATATCGGCTCTGCCACATATCCATTCCACCACTCTCCATGTCCTCATGATCTTCTTGATACACGTGCCATGTTTTATTATTCTGTCTTCATAGTCTGCACTAACATTACAATACTGGTAGAAAGGATAAATGGGAATACCACCTATACTGGGTGCGCCGGTAAATTTTGGACTGGGATGGCCTGCTGAATCTAATGGATAATTACCGTTGCACTTAAGTGCCCATTTATTTTCAACCGTATAATCCTGTGGGTATTTGATCGAATCGAGTGGTATGCGCTTCAATAGGAGAACCTGTCGACAGACTTGAGACCGGTTCCCAAATTCATCGACCGCCTGATATCTCCTCGTGATCCTCTTGGTATACTGTGAGTCACAAGTGAGGAGTTCCACCTCCTTATGGAGCTCGATCAATTTCGGGTTTGGATCGCAGTTGTCAAAAAATACCGGATCCGGTAAACTATCTATGGCATTACAGTAGATGGTGTCATTCTCGCAAATGATCGTTGGAGCATATTTATCCTCAATGAGCACTGTTCCCCAACAAGAATTGCCAAAGACAGCATCGATAACTTTAACGCTCAATGTCTCACCCTTGTAATGACCTGGGATCGGCATTGGTATTGGTCGACCGTGATGATCTGTGATCATGACTTCATAAAAGACATCACATCCCCAGTCCTCACCTTCCATGACCATTGACGCCGGTATATCCAGAGAACACTCCGAATCCAGGGATATGTTGGTATGTCGGTTACACGCAATTGCTTTTGCACCTGTACCTACGCAAACGAGAGGAAGCAAGGTAGGATCATCTGATGTCCCCATATCACCAAGGACACCAGGATTTGTGCCTACGGTCTCGTCACCTGTATCCGAAAGATCGGTAACAAGGTCCATGCAAGGATCAAATCCCCCTGCCATGGCCTGATTGCGTGCTGTATCCGGTCGGCCTGCAGCATTTGGATTGACCTCGATAGTATATTGTATGACCACCTTCTCCCCAGGCAGTAGACAATTAGAGGCATCGGTAAAAATGCTCGTATTGGATTGACCATCAAAATCAATATCAATGGTCGGAGACATCTGGGCATCGGTATAGGTAATCCTGGGCTCTCCTCCATCTACAATTCCCAAATAGGCATTTCCATAACCAGGAGCTATCGGGTCTTCCAGGAACAATTGATCCAGCTTGGCGTTTCCGTTGTTCTGAATTATTATTTCAAACGTTGCATCGAAGTTTCCACGGACACCACTTGATCCCGGGTCTATTTCCACTACACGCTTGGCGACCCCCAAGTCCTCGTCACAACTCAGGGTAATTCTTTGAACATGACGTTCCTCTCGCCCACATGAGTCGACGAAGCGCCACTGGCGGAAAATTATGAATTCAAAACGACATCCAGTTGTTTCGATCTCATCAATATAAGATATACCGTATTCGCAATCACAATGCTGGATACAATATGCTCTACCAGTATTGTCGGGAGAGGTATCACTTTGACAGCCTAGCCTGAGATCCGGCGGATAATAAATGTCCGGGATCCCTGCGAAGCTTTCACCTGAAGCTGCTAAATTGCCCAAAGTCATGCCTATAATCGTGGCTAGCACCACCTTCTTCAGCATCACCATCCAACCTCCATTTAGGGCATAAGTTGGCCTGAGGAAACGTATGATCTTTTCCATTAGTAAGTGTTTAGTAAAACAATTCCGTAAGCCCTGCGAAATACCTGAGACGCAGGTTAGGCCACTAGCTATCAATTAGCCGTTACGCTGATCGCTTGCTAGTCAAATACTATTAACATTCGAAAACGGGTAGAGGAATCCACCCAAAAGGTTGGTTGATAAATCGGTTCTTAGCGTCAAATATATATGCTTTTTTTATATATACAAAAATTATATATAAAATAATTTTAAATATATAACTGCAGGGTAGCTACGAGCAAGAATATTCAAAGATTCTCAAAGTGCTCAAAATGAAGAGAGGCCCGTTCAGGATAAGAACGGACCTCTCATTAAAATTATAGGATCTATATAAGAATTGGTTATCTTCTAAAGATCATACGCTTGGTTTGTGTATACCCTTCAGCATCCAGCTGATAGTAGTATACACCAGAGCCTCCAAGAAGGTCTTCAGACACCTCGATCTCATTATATCCCTTCTTACCTTCTACTTTCAGGATCAACGCTATCTGACCATACGTGTCGTAGATCGTCATCACTGACGGCATATCCGTTGGCAACTCAAAGCCTACCACCGTCTTGTCAGCAAACGGGTTCGGTACGTTCTGATACAACGCAAACCTCTCATGTTCTCCACTCAGGTCTACCTTGATATCATACGTTCTTACCTCTTCATCATAGGCCTCCGCTATCAGTACATCACTCGAGATCTCAAATGTCTCGGACACCACCATTCTCTCTTCCAGCAATCTGAATCTCAACAACACTGCTGCTTCTCCTGCATAGAACTGATGAGCCTCTGATGTAGCATTCCAACTGACCAGTAACTTGCCTGATTCTGCTTTCCACAGTGCCGTATGTCCTTCGCCCAGTCCAAAGCCATTCTCCACAACTCCGTCGAACGACACCTTCTCGGCATCAAAGTCAAGCGTAAACTGATAGCCGCTCAGCATCATATCCTCTGTCACATCAAGCCTCAGCACATAGTACTCACCTTCCACTGTCTCATCCGTTCCCCGCAATACCATGTCTTCATATCCCCTGGTCTGACTTCCCATCACTCCATTCGCCCGGGCATCTCCAGACACATCTCCCACTTTCACACCCACAAAATCAGAGTCATACATATTGTCATCAACATCAGGATAGCTCAACTCCTCTATCAGTGGCCATGGTTGTTTGATGTTCGCAAACTGCTGATCGGCATCCACAAACTTCCACGACGTGTTATCCCACTCGCTGAAGTCCGCATACAAGCCCAGGATCACCTTCCTCAATGACGAAATATCTCCCGCAGTCACACTCTCTGTCAGGTTCACATCCGCCGCTATCGTCTGATATGCATCCGTAAACTCCTGCTTACCCAGCAAGTGCCTCTGGATCAATACAAGGTCCTTCGTCGATACGCCATTCAACCACTCTTTATCCAGTCTCGGCTTCACCACATAGTCATTGTACATATCCAACTGACTAAACGCATAATGTCCCTGTGCATCCGTGGGCTCCATTCGCATAAAGCCGCCGTTCATCATCAGATCCACTTCTGCGCCTTCAACACCATCTCCTGCCTTCGTCCTGATCGCTCCATCCACATTCGCTATCGATCCCGTGTTCGGACATACATCCTGGTTGTCCTGGAACTCTATGGTCGTCACACAGTAATCCGCATTGCCTTCCTCATCCTCTACCCACATCTCTACCTCTACGCGGAACGATCCATTCGCTCCGCGAGCTACAAACGAATCACAGTTTATGCAATAACTCGTCATCGTCGGATCTCCATTGAAGTAGTACTTCAGATCCGCCGTATCCGTACAATTGTCAAAACTACCGTCATTCAGATCATTGGCCCACACACATATTTCTCCCGTAGCCGGCATCACTACTGTAATAATGCCCGTCTTGCAGTACGGCGTTGGCTCCTTGCAGTCAAGAACCTCTATCACCTCCGTATGCTTCACTACATTGCCACAACCATCCTCGGCAAAGAAGTAGAACGTATGTGTTCCCACTGGATACGTTCCACTCGCACAGAATGGCTGAGTAGGATCATCCGCAAATGGGTTGCAGTAGCCACCCTGGTTGTACTGCTCGCAATCCGTCGGCCCCTGGCTCAACACCTGCCCATTGGCCGCCTGCTCTCGGGTCAGCTTGCCTACATAAAAGTCAAAGTCACCAAACTGACCTACGCCATCTGAGTACGCATCTATCTTGTAATCATATACCAACCAGTCGTCCGGTGAGCAATCATCCGTAGCCTCTGCACAGATCTCCAGATGTGCATGACACACGCCCAGAGAATCCTTCTCAGCAGGCTCACAATCTCCTACTTCCACACTCACCACTGGATCTACCTTGTCTCTCACTACTATACTCTGCACGTACTCCCATCTGCCGGGACTCACCTCATTTGGATTGTCTCCGTCTCTGACCTGCTGATCCAGTGGGTCATACTGACACCAGTCTATGATCACCCACGTCCTGATCACCTTGAAGCACGCCGTGTCTTCTATACTATAGTACTCATCCTGGTAATCTATCGCTATCAATGCACAGTTGTCATCACATCCATTCGCTACCACAGGATAACCCAGGTCAGGATTGTTGTATGGGTCCAGATCCGCGCCACAACCCTCCAATGGATCCGGCTGCTGGCAGAACAATGGCCACTCTATACAATCCTCATCATCAAAACAGTCATCCGCATTCACATAGAACGGATCGCAGTCTATAACCCAGATCTCCTGTCTGTCTCTGAACGTCACCACTCCCCCTGTCTTGGCATCCTGGTAACTCACTATCACATCCCTCAGGATAACGCCCTGGCCACATTCTCTTCTATCATCTACCCTGATCTCCGGCATCACTCCACACGTCTGGATGGCATAGCCGTCAAAGCCCCATACCAGCTCGTACTTGTCGCCTGGATGCGCAGGGTTGTAATACACATTGTAAAAGTCACACGCCTGGCTCCAGATCGCCGGGGTATTCCTCGATGGCTCGTAGTCATACTTCGGATGATCCTCACACCACTCCTCACACACTATATCCGTCGTCTTCACCTTCTGCCTTTCATTCAGATCAGTCACTACCCTACCAAATGTAGGATTGTCAGGATCGCTCAGCGCATCCTCACTGTCATCAAACCAGAACATACAGCTTACCACCATGTCAGGCGGAGCTACTACCAGGGGCTGTGCCTTATCCACTACCTCTATCTCTACCCAGCAGTCCGTAAATCTGCCTACCAGATCTCCCGCAGGTGCTGTATATCTCGCTGGATTCACAGGTCCCGCTCCAGGATCTACATCGTGTACCCTCAACACTACCAGTATCGTCGTATCGTTGGCATCATCACAGCAGAACTTGCTGCAATCATCAAAGTATACCTGGTTGCCACTGATGATAGCATCATCGTCTCCGTTGATGCCGCCACAGCCTATTGTATTGTCAGCAAAACTTCCGTTCACAGTACCCAACAGCTCATCCATCCTGATCATCTTGAACCATACCCAGTCCGTACAATTGTCGTAACTGGCCTTGTCAAGATCCTCAGCACAGATCGCACTGTAGTTCGTACCCGGTGTCTGGTTGCCCGTCAGGCTCAGCTGTAGCTTATCTTTACAGATCGCTACCGGTGGCGTATCATCGATCACCGTCACTTTGATCTCGTGCTGGGTCGTATTACCACACTTATCGCGAGCTTCTATCACCACGCGGTGCTCACCCAATGGCAAGCCTTCTACATACCAGGATCCATCCTGACGCTGGATCGCTCTTCCATCCCATACCACTACCGAGTAGCTCAACTCTGAAGAACAATTGTCCGTCAACCATGGCTCAGGTACATCCCACATGCTGTAGCAGTTCCACGCATCAGTACCTACCGTAACCTCATCTGGATACTGGATCTCTGGACCTTTGGTATCAGTGACCTTGATAGTTTGGATATAAATTCTCGGATTGATACCAAATATTGTCGGTTTGCATAGATCCCAGACTTTCCAATGTCTCAGAACGCCATATCCATCACCGCACAACTCATAGATGTCATCTTCATATTTAACTGAAATATCACAGTACGCCGATTCATCATAGAGGGATACGCCCTCAATAGTCGGGACACCTGTTCCATGCCACTTTACCTCTTCTTCCGGTCCCCAGCAAACGCCGAAAAATGCCCATTGCGGATGGGCGTTATAATAAACCGGATAAGGTGAAGGCAAGCCCTCAGATGGACCAAGCTCGATCGTGTTCCATCCAAGAACTCTTGGTAATCTGTCACCGCTCAGATCTCTGGCATCGGGATTTGATATAGAGGGATCACCACCCGTCCTGAACCAATATGCACTATCCAACAAGTAACCATCCACGCAGAATGGGAAGTCTAAAATGTGCGGTGTGATATCTTTATCGACCTTATACTTACCACAATCTAACGCAGGCCGATCCAGGTCATCAAAGTTTCTCGGGAAAACAATATCGTTCAGATCAAAAGCTTCGATATGGATCGTCTGGATACATCTGGATTTATTACCGTCGGCATCAACTACTCTCCACTTTCTATAAAGAATGGCTCTCCAGTCTTCACAATCTCCAAAATCGATCAGAGAGTCCACGTAGTTTATCGATGCTGCTGGATCACATGTCAATAAGGTTGCATAACCCCTGTAATCAGGATGTAATGGTTCGATACAACTGATCGTATCATCGGGTGGACATGCCAACTCCGGCGTCAGCTTCTCCTCTATACAAACACATCCCCAGCAACTGTTGCCTGACACAGGGTCTATCACAGTCACGTTGAAGCATTTGCCTACATCATCAAGGGTAAAGGTATCACTGTGGAGCTGTCCCCTTGTATTGCCACAACCCTCGACTATCTCCAATTCATAGTTATCGTAACATCTGTGGTTACATCCTTCCAGGATCATATCCGCATTCAGTACGGCGATACAATTCTGGTCCAAAGAAAGATTGACATCATCCACACAACTGAGCTCATTACTCAGTGGCTGATACTCCCTTATTGAAAGATTATACTTGCAGGTGTCGGCATTACCCGTTGAATCGATGGCAATAACACAAATAGTAGTATCGCCAATTGGTAGTAATGTTCCATTGGGTGGATCTACGATTATCGTGTCCACAAAACAATTATCAGAAGCTCTGTAAGGATACTCCCAAACTACGTCACACAATCCACAATCGAGGTGTACGATCTGATCGCCTGGGCAGTTCAGGAACATCGGATCTTCCACATCATCCACTTCCACTTCAAAAGAACACATACTCATGTTTCCATACTGATCCACCAAGGTATATTTCACCAGAGTTCGTCCTACATCAAAAATCTCACATACACTGCTCCCCTGTACGATTCTTCCACCTCGCGGCACTCTCAGTCCGGCAGGACTGATCGGAATATATTCAACATCTATGGTTCCTACACAGCAGTTGTCTTCCAGGATCGGATGGATCCAACAGAACTCTGCGCTACATTCTCCGGGATCATTCGGAAGTATCGTGTCTCCCTGGCTATAGGGCAAGATGCCCATGATCTGAAGCTCCCAATTATCGAGAACGGCAACAGCATCGTTACAACTGTTATTGGAGATCTGGAGTGTCCAATCTCCCATCATATTATCCAGGTAATAATCCTTCAGTTCTTCTTGAGGAGCAAAAGTGCCTCCTCCCCCAAGAGGATTACACTGAGCAAACTCTATACCCTGTAAAGCGTCGTCATCCAGGTTAATATTAAAATCCATATCACCTGGATTACAAATATTGTTGAACAACCTTACTTCCTTTCCTTCAGGGCTGATCAGCACAACATCCAGGTCATAAATATCCTCTGCAGTACCCATGAGGTTCAGAACATTAATATCTCCGATCAGAAGATCGGTCGGTACATTGATCACACTTTCAAAGCAATCACCACATTCTATTGTGGTTCCCAAATTGGAACCTGGAGAATAGATTATTGTATCATACTCAACACAGGTCGGTTTCTCCACATCCTCAATCAACACCGGAATATTACAAGTAGCAATTCCAGGTGCAACTGACTGGAGAGACACAGTATCCCCGTTCCAGATATTGACATACTCTTTTAATATCGGGTTCAACGATCCAATTGTGGCCGGGGAGCATGATGTTGCTTTTATCCAGTCTCTTGGATCATTGTGATCAATAATATCCTTCCTGTAATAACTTCCCGAACAAAAATGAGGCTCTGAATCCCCCACCCAGTCATCATCTGTTACTATCGCTATGTTTCCGCATCCATCTGGATCGAATCCATTGGTAGTAACAACATCAAGAACCCTGTCATATAGTGATATGGTATAACCACGCGGTTCATTTATATCAGCCTCAAGGCATCCCATGTTAAAGAACAGATTGGTTGTATCATCCACCCCTGAACCAACGCGAAGCGTCAGTACTTCACCTACTGGAATTACAGTAAGATTAGGTACAATATATTCACAAATAACACCGGTGTCCACACACACATTTACTTGCAAACAGCTCACATCCATGGCTGCAGGGCCGAAATTTGTGATCTCTATATAGTCTCCATAAATGTCATCTTGATCAAGAAATCCTGGTTTAGGATCTGTTCCACCTATCAGTTTATCCCCTCTCAATCCGGGCATTAGCTGTTGAGTCACTTCTGTTATCATCAGATGAGGCTGATCCTGAACATTATAAGTGAGCTGGTTCAGTCCTACAGGGAAGAATGACCCGCTTGCATCTCCAGAACCTACCTTAACTGTATCACCGTTTTCATCCTCGATTACATAAGTGACCGCAATCGCTTCAGCACAAGAATCTAATATCATCGGCGCCAGGCTGAAGACCTCAGCACCACACTCATCAAGGTCGTTGATCTGATACACACTGTCACGACATTCAATGATCGGTGTTTCCCAGTAATCATTGACGATGATCTTGTATTCACATGTATCAATATTGCCACATTCGTCCTCAGCCTCAAATATCAGGATCGTTGTCCCAACCGGAAATCTACTTCCACTATTGAGTCCTGTATTATCGATCTGTCTGTAAGTCACAGTATCCGCACAATTATCGATAGCATAAGGTGCAGAGAAATTGACATAGGCATCACAATGTCCTGTCTCGGCGTTTTCTACGATCGGTAATCGTGGGCAATTTTGCCAAACTGGTGGATCATCATCTATGACTTCCACTGTAAAAGAACATGTGTCCCACAGTCCCACTGCATCCTCTGCATAATACATCACGGTGGAAATTCCCTTTGTGAACTCATATTCTGCCTCAAAGCGAGCATCCAACGGAGCACCAGGTGCAATGTTCAGCAAGTTCACAAGGTCAAAGGGACCTTCTATACTTCCATCCGGGTTAGTGATCTGATAATCATATATCACCACCTTACAATTGTCAAAAGGAAGTGGATGCATCCAGGTATACTGGCTTTCACAAACGTAGGTTTCCGTGAACAAGCTATCCACATTATCCATACAAGGGATTGTCGGGCCTTCAGTAGCATCATCAATATCACAAGAGCCTGACTGGAAAAGCTCACAACCTCTGGCGTCCACAATTGTGAAAGACCAAACAGGTTGAGTATAGTTCACCAGGAGATCCCCCAGGAACTGAGTGAAATCCGTTTCGTCATAACCGTTGGCGGAATTATAGACATACATCCCTGTACTGTCATCCGCGATACCATCGCTGTCGAGATCGAGTTGGGCGCCGCTGTACTGAATGGTATAGGGCTCGAGGCCTCCGTTCACAAAACCGAGCTCCACGGTCCTTACCTCATCATCACTACACTCGCATTGGACATTACCCATC
>JAWVZH010000001.1:0-73481 GCA_033722295.1 Saprospiraceae bacterium | reverse complement strand
GACCTTCCGACTCCCCAGATCGCCGGCCTTTCAGGTGCCATTTCAGGGAGAGCGGTCACCGGCTTCCATTTTCTCTACCTCCCTGTGGATGGGAGGCTTTGACAAGCAAAACGAGATCTCTGTAGCCGCCTTCACCTATTCCAACCGCTCACAGCCGGGATTTCGTCCGGGTCCGCTGACCACAGCCTCCCTGATCAGTCCTGATACAGCCTCACATCTCTGGGATACCATCTTCATGGTTCATGGACAGGAAATACTCCGACATATCGAAGATGCCAAAGACGGTACGGTAGATCAACCGCTGTCGTCCATCTTCGGGTGGCCGTCCAAAGGCAATCGATTCTATCGGGACCATCATGATATCGACCTGAGCAATGTCAATGCACCACTTGCGGATTTCCGTGATCTCAACGGAAATGACCGTTATGATCCTGATGAGGGTGAATACCCTGTCGTCCGGGGGGTGAGCCCGACTTCCATACCCTCTGCGATCGCCTGGTGCGTGTTCAACACCAAGTCCTCCGAAGTGAATGACAACATCAACAGCCCCTCGATCGAGATCCATCAGACCTGTTGGACCATGCCTTGCGGAGAGTACATACTGGAGCAAACCGTTTTTACGCGGTATGAGCTATTCAACCGGGGAGACCAGGATCTCCGGGATTTCCGTCTGGGTCTGATGATGGACCAACAAATGGGTGACATATCAGACAATGGTTTTGGAACCGATACCACCCGGCATACCGTCTATATGTACAACATGGACAATGCCGACGTCGACACCATGGATAGATATGGTAATACGCAAGCTGTCTACGGGCATAATCCTCCGGTGCAGACCATATCTTTCCTCGATCGGAACCTGGAGGGTGTCTCATACTGGAATCATCATCCACTTTATCATTTTCCCATTCCAACATTGGATCCTCAGACAGACCTGGAGTTTTATCGCCGGTTAAATGGCAGATGGTGGACCAACGAGCCCATGACACCACGTCGGTGGGGTTATAACCCCGGTAGCACAGATACTACTCTTTTTGCATTTTATAGCCATCCTTCAGACACGTCAGGATGGTCTCTATACCAGGCCGGTCTTCATCCATTCCAGGTTCCAGTGGCGATCAACAGGTTCGGGCATTCCGACGGATGGTTTCCTGTGAATGACAGCTTTGAGCTCAATATCGCCTTCACTCTGCATCGGGACACCACCCTTGATCATCTGGCTCAGATCGATCCGGCCCTGGAAAATGTAGAGCGAATGATAAGTCTATTTCAAGATGGCATGCCCAATTGCATGCCTCAACCCGGGGTTTGTGACGATGTATGGCCGGGAGACGCGGATGCCAGTGGAAGAGTTGACTATCTGGATGCCGTTAATCTCTTCCGATCGTACGGGCTGAGCGGTGCCGAGCGAGAGACAGACCTTTCTTTCACCGGTCGACCTGCAACGGACTGGGGCAACTCTGACCCATATGGATTGAATGCCAAGCATGCCGATATCAACGGTGACGGCATCATAGATCAAAACGATTGGGACCTCCTTCCCTTATACCTTGGCTATCAGAATGCCTGTTATGAACATCGGTCCATCTCCTGTGATCAAAGCGACGATCTGACGTGGTACAGCCATCAGTCGGATACCGTACTCAACGAGGGCGACCTCTTGCGCTATTCGTTGTTATTGAACAACATCAACGAACTGCAGGGCTTGTCACTCAAGCTTGAGTACGATGAAGAGCTTCTTGATTTCAAAGAACTGAGGTATGACATGAAATGGGCAGAGGACAGTGTGAGCCTTCTCACCTTTGAGCAGTCCATGGAAAATGGAGAGGGCTTGGTGGCCTTCAATGATCAAGGGCGGGGCGTATTACTTGAAGACGACCAGAACGCTATCCTCTTCCTGGCCTTCACGGTGAGAGAATTGCCGGACTCAGCACAAGTGAAAAGCACTCCGATCAGGGTATGTCCTGCGATCATCTACTATGATGATCAGAAGAATGACACCCTCTCCCCGCGTGATATAGATCTTTATTTTCCGGATTCAGTAGTCGTTTCGAGTTCCGAAGAGCTATCGAGCGATCCATTCAAGATATTCCCCAATCCATCCGCCAATTCACTTAATGTCAAAGGTTCCGCAATAATGGAAGCCATCGAGATCTATGATGCCTTCGGGTGCAGGGTGAAAAGACACCCAGTCGGTTCCGTAACGACCTACTCTTTGGACATCAGTGACATTCCCGGTGGAACGTATTTTATCAGAATTCTGGGAAAGGATCGTTTCTGGCTAAAAAAACTCATCATACAGAATAAGGATTGACCCCTGTGTTTCCATGGGACATCACTCCCCTTCCTGGGAGATGCTACTGCCCATCCGGTAAAAGTGTATGCCGCGGTCATTTTTGCCCACGAGGTCAGCCCCCTTTGTTTCAAGGGCGGCGATGAGGTCCTCCTGCCAGACAAAGACCTTGTCAACCGTATCCAGGTTTTCGAGCGATTTGAAGGAAATATCCGAACCTTTTTGATTGGCAATGTAAAGATCTACCCATAAGTGTGGCAAATAGCCCTTAAAGCTCACATCGAAGCCCTCAAGTTCGGTTCTGCCCTCCCCAGCATCCTGGATTAAGTGCCCGGCCTCATAGATAGAATACTCGTCTTGCCGTTCATCAAGGTGCAGGTTGGTAAGGAAAACGTATATGTTCAACCCTGCCACCAAAAGTCCACATGCAAGAACCAGCTTCGTTCTTAGCGCAGGCCGGGAAATGTCCTGCCACAAGGCATACACACCCAAAGTGGCCATCATCACGAGTAATGGATAGATAGGCACGAGGTACCAATTTAATTTTGTGCCTGCGAGAGAAATGATGATTAAAAATGTGATGGTCATAATCGTAAGATCTCGAATATGCCCTGAAAGCCTTCGCCCCGAGTGTCTAATACCAAGCGCCAGGCCCATGGTTGCCAGGAACAATAAAACGGGCTCAGATCGATAGAGGAATTCAAGATAAAACCACCATGGGCCCCTATGATTCTCTATTGTCGTGTTATACCGACCACCGACCTCGTTGGCCCAAACGGCAGCCAGATAGCCATCAGAAGCTATCTCCCGGGCGACATAATATCCCGCGATGATCAATATGACGAGAAGCACATTCACGTAGAAATGTGGCGAGACCAAAATATCAAAGCGTCTGTGAATCACCAAAACGAAGGCCAGACCAGGCATAAACATCAAAGGGGCGATGCCCTTGGTCAGAATGGCCAGGATAAGAGCGACCGAGAAGATATAGAGCCATATCAGACCTCGATTTCGTAAAAACATGAAGAAAGACATGATGAAGGCCGTCGTCCAGAGTGTCAACATAGCATCATAATCTCCGGTCCTCGCAGCATGAAACCCATTGTAGTGAGCAATACCCGGGAGTAAGAGGCCACCAGTGATCCCTACCCAGAAAGAGCCGCTCACATGGTATATGAATAAAAATATCAGAATAGAAGTGAATACTCCAGCTATCGCCGAAGGAAGACGGATCGACCACTCCGAAAAACCGATACTCTTGCTTAGCGCCAGTTGACTCCATATCATCAAAGGCGGCTTCGTATTCCAAAGGTCCGGCTGTCCATCAAAGTGAGTTACCAGATAATTCTCATTGTGGATCATCTCGATCACATTGATTGCCTGACGAGACTCGTCCCACAATCTTGTAGGCAGTCTGTCAAGGCCGATAAGGAACTGGACCAAAAGTATCCCGATAAATCCGGTAAGCGCCAACCATCGGCGCCAGGTGAATTCAAAGTTAAAATCACCTATAGGTGGTTTAAAAACTTGGCCCTGTATTGGGCGATTGAAAGGCGTTGGCATTCATTGTCATTGTGTTGTTTTATAATTACTGCCAATATTATCCCAGTGGCGAATGTGCTACATGAGTTCATAGGCAAACAGTCTGGAAATCACTTTCACAATATGTAATTCTCTTTTTTATTTCACTTCTGTAGCCTGGATAGATATTCCGACCACAGTATATTGGTGGGAGTTATATTGTCCAGAAGGTATCTGAAACGAGTTTTAACTGTAGATTGTTCCCCATTCCATAGACCCTACAACATCGCCAAGGATTTGTTATATGAAGCAGGCGGAATTGAAAGATTGTAAACCTGAGACCTGAAAAGGGTTTCTTGTACAAGAATATACATCAGAAGATAAGGAGGGACTGTCACCACCAGAGCTCTTTACATAAACCTGATTACATTCGGTACTCCGAAAGACAATGCCTGCGAAGGATTACGAATTGTACTCTTATGTAAGCATGTAAAGGGAATTCCTTCTACCCAATCTAAAAATTAATAATCACAAGAACCGCTTCATCATAAATGCCTTTCCAGATCCAGACTTCAGGTAACGCTCAAAGCCGAAGGCCTTGAATCTTTCCGAGAAGACCATATAAGTTTCCAGCCTGATTGGCAGCCGAGTGCTGGTATAATGGATATTGCCATTCTCGTATTGCTTTAGTCTATCCATCAGATCATTGGTACACCCAGTGTAAATTGTACCGTCGTTACACCGAAGGAGATAAACAGTCCAGGTTTTGTCTGAGATAGAAGATGGACTGCGTGGACCGGTCTCCTTCTTCTCCACTCGCGCGGATTCGAAGGACGAGGCACCGAAGCCCCGAGATGGATTACTCATAGTGTTTTAGTGTGCAATTAATTACTTTCTCAACGAGTACAAAACGATTTAAGTGTGGGAGGAGCTCCATAAATAATAAGCGTGGACTGCGTCCACCGAAGCCCTGAGAAGGATCACTTATGGCATTCTTAGGCACGTGTGTTTAAAAACGAAGCCCTTCTTCGCTCCTCATTACATTCGGAGCTTCGAAGGGCGAAGGTGGAGCTGCGGGGATTCGAACCCCGGTCCAGAGAAAGTGATCAATAGCCTTCTACATGCTTAGATAATGGTTTGGTTTTCGAGATCGCACCGGCCCATTATCAGCCACGTACGATCCTTATCTTCTTAAATTTCAGAAAGCAGCCGAAGCATTCTGCCTTCCTAACCTGCAAGTTGTTCGATATGCGGACGTCCATCTAGCAGGTGTCAGGTCGTCGGCACAAATGGCTAGTAATTAAGTTTAATTACGCAGCCAAAGCGTAATTGGTCTTGCCAATTATAGTTTGATAACCATTTTTTACGTAGTGTGCTATCGATCTACGGCATGCTTACTATACATCAACATTTCCTGTCGATTCCAGTCAGCCCCATAATTTCAAGACATAATACCACCGCTTCCGGCTGTGATTATTGCCTTATGTATTATGGAAAAGTGCTCTAAGGTAATACTCAACTATATAAATGTCAATATCACACTCAAAGTTCCCGAAACATTCGCCCTATTACACGTTTTATTAATAAAAGACCATGAAATCATTTCACTTAACACTTTTGACCTTTTTCCTGCTTGCTGGTTGCACATACATCGATACACCCTTTTCAAAGAATAAAGCGCCCGAAAAATTTGAAGATCAGAAAGAAATGATCTCACTCAACGACTACTGGTACCAGGGTGAAGCCCAGGTGCTCACTTATAATCTCACCCAGAACCGCTATGACAATACCCATCCTGGAGAGGCCGTATTGATCCAGGTTTCAGAGCCTTTCAATACAGACATGCAAGTCAAAAGTGATGGGGTAAATAAGGAAGCCAATACGGCTACCGTACTGAAAACCAATATTATCGAAAGGTTTACAACAGGAATGTACGACTACAGCATGATGACCTCTGTTTTTACAGGTGTAAAGGATCCGTTCCCTACCTATAAGGTCACCCACTCCTCGCAGGATTGGTGTGGTCAGTCAATGGCGCAACTCAACAAGAAAGAACACACCTTCCGTTTTCAATTGCACAGCTATTTTGAAAGCGAGGGCGACCGGGATGTATTGATGCCGGAGGTTATCCTGGAGGATGAACTCTTTAACCTGATCCGCATGTCCCCGGGCAAGATCGTCGCCGGCGATGTAAAAATGTTGCCTTCAATGAAAGTCATGAGACTTCTTCACTTACCACTCGAACCTGTGGAGGCCAGTATCGATGTGGAAATAACGCGCGACACTTCCATGGTCCACATAGAAATGCCGACACTCAAACGTAACAAGACCATTTATTTTTTAAATCAGATGCCTCACACCATCACCGGATGGGAGGACACCTATCCTTCTGTCTTCGATCATCAGCTTCGCACCACGAAAGCATATCTCAAGGGCTGGAAGAAGATCGATTACTGGAATTACAATAAACTGAACAACATGTCGATCCGGGAAGAACTGGGACTCAAGTTATACTAATCATTTTTGGCATTTCGTTCTTTATCTGAATCCAGTCAAATCTGTCTTATATCGAAGCACACCTACCTCTTTGATCCATACTAAATTATTGTCTATGAAAGAGGTATCGTTCTTCGTCTTGATTCTCATTCTCGTTACTTCCTGCAGATACGTCGAACCGGAAATCACGCCTGTTGCTGATCCAGAAACCCTGGAATATTATTTTGAAAAGTTTGAGACCGAAGCAGCAGTAAGAGGCATAATCATAGATTTGGAGGAATATGACCTGGAAGCCAGAATTGATGAAATCGAACTTCCCAATGTTGCTGGCACATGCCACTATTCCAGTCAGTATCCCAACAGGGTGACCATCGACATGGACTTTTGGAACACTTCCTCTATCCTGTCCAGGGAAATGGTGGTTTTTCATGAACTGGGCCACTGCGTACTTTATCGCAGTCATCGCGAGGATGCCTGGAGCAATGGACGATGCGTGAGTATAATGCAAAGTGGTCTGGGGAGCTGCCGACTTCTTTATAACCTTGAAAACCGCACAGGTTATCTGGATGAGTTGTTCTTTCCGAACAATTTTTAATACTACCCAGAAACTAACGGTCATGACCATATGTGACCATCACCCTGAAGCCAAATCAGTCACAGTCAGTATCTGATATGCCATCCTCGAGTTCCTCAATGATGGCCTTTTCAATGCTCTCTTCCAGGTTCTCATCCTCATAAGCCACGAATTGTTGACCGATCACTTTTTCATAAAGTTCCCGGTACCTTTCGCTCACCTGCCAGACGAACTCAGTAGGCATTTCTGGCAAGATATCCTCTTCCCTTCCCTGGAATCCATGGTCCATCAGCCATTCTCGTACAAACTCCTTGGATAACTGGGTTTGTCCTTCATCTTTCTCCTGACGTTCTTCGTATCCTTCCAGATAAAAATAACGGGAGCTGTCAGGGGTGTGGATCTCATCCATCAACAGGATCTCATCGTTGTAAAAACCAAATTCATATTTGGTATCCACCAGTATCAAGCCACGCGATCTGGCCATCTCGGTACCTCTGTCGAACAGCTTCCTGGTGTATTCAGAAAGTTTGTTCCAGGTATTTTCATCCACGATCTCCTTTTCAAGGATCTCCTCTTTCGAGATATCTTCATCGTGACCGTTCTCGGCCTTGGTCGCAGGAGTGATTATGGGCTCCGGAAAAGGATCGTGTTCCTTCATGCCATCTGGTATCTCAACGCCGCATAATTCTCTTTTTCCTGATTTATAAGTTCGCCATGCGTGACCGGTCAGATATCCCCTGATCACCATTTCAAGAGGTATAGGATCACACTTCTTGCCTATGGCAACGTTGGCATGCGGTGTCGATATAAGCCAGTTGGGGACGATATCGGATGTCGATTCTAAAAAATGCGAGGCTATTCCATTCAGCACCTGGCCTTTGTAAGGAATTGGCCTTGGCAGTATATGATCAAAGGCAGAGATACGATCAGATACGACCATAACAAGATACCGGTCGAGAACATAAACATCTCTAACTTTTCCATGATAAACGTCCTTTTGACCGGGAAGGTCGAGATTGGAACGGGTCAAGCTGACTGATTCAGGAGAGGATGAGGCCATATCGATCCCGTTTACAAGTGAGAAGGACTAAATATTCTTTACCAGATTGCGATCTACGATAACTTCTTTGAGCTCCTTGAGAGCTTTGTATTCGTGAGGCAGGGTCTTCTTGAATGCTTCCTTGATCGCCACATAAACTCCATTTTCGATCTCGGGTACGATCTCCATGATCTTGTCTTTGACGAAATCAACATCAGATCGGATGAGTTTTCTGATGCTTGGAATGTCATGCCAATCGCCTTCTACAGCGAGTATGGTTATTGGCTGTCCCTCTTCGTCCACGCCTCCTTCCAGTAATATTGCATCACCTTCACTTTCAGATAACAACTGTTCTGCACTTCCAATAATGCATGTGCCTTCATTCGGCATAAGTACCTCAAGCCCTTTTTCATGGATCCGGTAAACCATCAACCTTACATGGTCAAGTACACTCATTATTTTTCGTTTATGTGTTGAACAAGACGTCTCAAAAATAGTTGAGCACCATCAAATATTATAATAAACGCCGGGATAAGCCTTTATTATGCGCAAATAATTATCCATTACATCAACTTTGAGAAGCGATCGGATCAAATATCTTATATCCCAGGATCAAGGTAAAAACGTCCTTGTCTTCCTGAGCGAAGGATTGATCCATCACCATTTCCATACGTCGATCCGTAATGCGAAGATCGTTTCTTGTAACATGCGGTTTGATATGCCCAAGGTCTCGGTCATTGACTATGATCGAGTGATACGAAGAACTGGCGGAGCGTATCTCTCCTATAACCTTTCCATCCCGCTCCAGGACGTTCTCTCTGATCACACCAATTTTTTTGTTCATGACAAAGGCCTCTGTGATGTCGCCCAATGATACCAGGCTATAATGTCGATCATGAGTGGTAAAACACAGGATATACTGATCCGGACCATACACTCTGGCGGCAAAGGGCAGCAATGGCTCATTGAAGATGGTCTGGGCATATCCCTGCAACCACCTGGAGAACAAGGATCTCTTGTTGGAATAATGGATCTTATAAGATAATAGCTCTATCTCTCCTATCTTCCAGGGTGCCATGTCAACATTTTGACGTCCGAGTAGTCCCAGTATCCTGCGACGCTCTCTCTCACGGCGTCCCCGTGACATCCTTGATAATCCGAGAAATCTTAAGATCTGTACGAGCACAATTGAAATGCCTGTAATGAACAATAGCGCGCTAACTAATAACGCAAAAAATCTTGGCATAGGCCGAATTTCGCGTGTTCAATTACAAATATGACTTCAATTCACCCCGATTAACGGATTTTCTCAATCGACGAAGCGCCCTCTCTTTGATCTGTCTGACGCGTTCACGAGTCAATCCGTAGAGTTCCCCTATTTCCTCAAGTGTGTAACTCTTACTGCCATTGAGACCATAATAAGCCTTCAATACGGCGACCTCTCTAGGTGATAGCTTGCTCAACCCAATCCTTACCTCATTCTTGAGGGATTCTTCCATCAGCTTTATGTCCGGTGATTCCTCGTCATCTCCGGCGATCAGGTCCAGCATTGTCGCACCACTGTCCTCATCGCTTCCTACAGGCGCATCGAAGGATAAATGTCGATTGGATTGACTCAGAGTGTTGGCCACATCCTTGGGCTTCATATCGAGGAGGTCCGCCAGTTCCTCATGACTTGGTTCTCTTTCGAACTCCTGAATAAATGATGTATAGGCTTCCCTGACGCGATTGTACGAATTGACCTTGTTAAGGGGTAGTCTGACCAGTCGGCTGTACTCAACAATGGCCTGGAGTATGGATTGACGGATCCACCACACGGCGTAGCTGATAAACTTGAATCCTTTGGTCTCGTCAAATCTCTTAGCGGCTTTCATCAGGCCGACATTGCCCTCATTGATGAGGTCACTAAGACTTAATCCCTGGTTTTGGTATTGCTTGGCGACGCTGACAACAAATCTGAGGTTAGCTTTGGTAAGGCGGTCGAGCGCCTCTTTATCACCCTGTCTTATCCTTGAAGCCAGTTCCGCTTCTTCATCGGCAGTCAACAGGTCTATACGCCCGATATCGTTGAGATACTTCTCTAACGCCAGGCTCTCCCTGTTGGTGATCTTATTGGTAATTTTTAACTGCCTCATGTAATATGTACAAGCTTCTACTAGAAATTACGTCTTAACTATCCAAATAGTTCAAAATACATATAGATAACGAGTAAATATGTTGCATCGATATGAAAGGGAGGGATATATAAATACGATATCTATGCCAATGAAGACACTATCCTGATGCGACATGACCTCTTTAGCCTTACTACATCTATTGCGCTTATATAGCTGGAGGTCGGTTGATCAGCCACATCAAGTCACGTGTAATTAAAAAGCCCGGTCTTTCGAACCGGGCTTATTTCTTGTCATCAATATGAGCGCAAAATGCTTATTGAGATACTAGTTTCTGTCTCTCCTGTCATCTCTCCTTCCTCCACGGTTATCGCCTCTTCCTCCTCCGTTGTCCTGTCGACCTTCCGGCTTTGGCAATAAGGCCTTGCGAGACAGACGCATTTTTCCGGATTTAGGGTCTATTCCTATCAATTTTACCTTGACCTCATCCCCTTCCTTGAAAACTTCATCTACCCTGTCGATATGAGAGTGCGATATCTCGGAAACGTGAAGCAGGCCGCTTTGACCTTTGAAGTCCACAAAGACACCATAAGGCATAACGGAAGCCACAACCGCATCGTAGACATCCCCAACTTCAGGAGTGAAGGCGATCGACTTGATCTTTTCCAGTGCCTTATCAATACTCTCCTTATTGTTTCCTGCGACATTAACTATGCCCTTGCCATCAACTTCTTCAATAGAGATGGTTGTATCTGTGGTTTCCTGAAGCTCCTGAATTATTTTTCCTCCAGGCCCGATCACCGCACCTATGAAGCTCTTGTCAATAATGATCTCCTCGATCCTTGGTGCATGAGGCTTATAATCCGGCCTAGGTTCGGACAATGTTTTTGCCATCTCATCAAGTATATGGATGCGTCCGCGTTTGGCCTGCTCCAGTGCCTGCTCCAGGATCTCATAAGGCAATCCTTCGATCTTAATATCCATTTGACAGGCAGTGATACCTTCTTTGGTTCCGGTGACTTTAAAATCCATATCTCCAAGGGCATCTTCATCACCCAGAATATCAGATAGAATTGCATTCCTGTTACCATCAGAGATCATACCCATCGCAATTCCGGATACAGGCGCCTTTATCGGTATACCGGCATCCATAAGAGCCAGGGTTCCGGCACATACAGTTGCCATGGATGATGAACCGTTACTTTCCATGATATCCGAAACGATCCTTGTCGTGTACGGACTATCCTTGGGCAAGACCTGACGAATCGATCTTCCCGCCAGATTGGCGTGTCCAACTTCTCTTCGGCCCGGCCCCCTCATCGGTTTGATCTCACCAACGGAAAATGCCGGGAAGTTATAATGCAGAATAAAACCTTCATTGTAAAATGCAAGGGCCGTGTCGATCAGCATTTCGTCTCTCTTGGTACCAAGTGTCAGCGTGGTCAAACTCTGGGTCTCGCCCCTGGTGAAGATAGCTGATCCGTGCGCCGAGGGCAGATAATCCACTTCACACCAGATGTCTCTTATCTCATCATATTTCCGCCCGTCCAGTCTTACGCCTTCGCCCATGACCATTTCTCTTATAATATCCTTTTTAAGGTTTTCGAACTCTTCTTCGTACTGCTCCGTCATTTCCTCCATATACTCCTCACCTTTTTCCTCGGTGAGGGCTTCTATCATACTCTCCTTGATATTCTTGAAGCCTTCCTTTCTTTCATGTTTAGCGAGTTGACCTTTAGCAATATCGTAGATCTTGTCCCTGGTCATCTGTTTTACCAACTCAGCTACCTCTTCGCTGATTTCAGGTTGAACGAACTCTCTTTTATTGAGTGCCTTCTCACCCACCTTTTGAGCGAGGTCGAGTTGCGCCTGACATTGAACTTTAATGGCATCATGTCCAACCTTGATCGCCTCGATCAATTCCTTCTCGCTGCACTCCCTTGCTTCTCCTTCAACCATCATCACATTGTCCATTGTAGCTGCGACAATGACATCGACTGTAGCATTCTCAAGAGCCGATCGAGTGGGATTGACCTGATATTGTCCATCTATCTTGGCTACACGAACTTCGGAGATGGGCCCGGCAAAAGGAATGTCACTTACTGCCAGGGCAGCAGATGCCGCCAACGCCGCCAGGGCATCGGGCATATCGTCATCGTCCGCGGAGATCAAATTGATGATCACCTGTGTATCATTCATATAACCATCGGGGAAAAGAGGGCGTATTGCACGATCTACAAGCCTGCAAATGAGGATTTCATAGTCCGATAATTTTGCCTCCCTTCTGAAGAAGTTGCCCGGAATACGGCCCGCAGAGGCATATTTTTCCTGATAATCAACTGACAGTGGGAAGAAACTCTGTCCCTCTCTGGGTTCTTCAGCACTTACCACTGAGGCGAAGAGCATCGTCTTGCCCATTTTGATAACTACAGAACCGTCTGCCTGCGTTGCTAATTTTCCTGTTTCAATTATGACTTCACGTCCGTCGGGAAGGTTGAATGACGTTGTGATCGGATTAATTTGTCCCATTCAATAAAATTTAATCTTTTTTAAAACTTACACAGCAATGATGGATCATTCCCAAAGATCGGCAGAACGTGTTCGGCCATATCCAGAAGAGAAGAAGCCTTAAGTTACCATCTCATTCCAATAACTGGAATTGTCCGAGTTATCTTACTTTCTCAGACCCAATTTGGCAGTTAACGCACGATACTTGTTGATATCCTTCTTGGCAAGATAGTTCAACAATCGTTTTCTTCTACCAACCAGAGTCAGCAAAGTTCTTCTACATGAATGATCCTTGCTGTTCGATCTTAAATGACTTGAAAGGCTGGTAATTTTGTAGGTCAACAAGGCGACTTGCGCCTCGGTTCCACCTGTGTTGGTTTCGGAGCCTCCGTATTCTTTGAAGATCTCCCTCTTTTTTTCCTGAGTTAAATATGTCGGCATATTAATTTTTTTACCAAAAGAGATTACGAAAATCAAGTTTAGCGCGGCAAAGATAAGAAAATATAGTTCTCAGAACGTCTCAAACCCGGTTTTGTTATTTGTGCACTTCGCCGGCTTTGGCCTCTCCCCATAAAACATCCATTTCTTCAAGGGTCATCTCCTCTAAAGGCTTGGTGGCATGTGTCTCGATATACTCAAATCGTTTCTTGAACTTTTTGTTGATCTTCTCAAGAGCTGTCTCTGGTTCTACCTTCAAAAACCTGCCATAATTGACCAGCGCGAACAGGACATCTCCATATTCCGCTTCGATTTCTTTCTGTTGCCCCGATTCTATAGCCTCCTGGAGTTCGGCCAACTCTTCCTTGACCTTTTCATATACCTGGTGTGTTTCGTCCCATTCGAATCCGACCTGGGCAGTCTTATCCTGCAATCGCTGGGCCTTGACCAGGCTGGGAAGTGAATTGGGCACACCAGAAAGGACTGATTTCTTACCAGATTTCAGTTTTAGTTTTTCCCAATTTTGCTTGACTTCTTCTTCATCTGAAACATCAAGATCACCATAGATGTGGGGATGCCTTTCGATGAGCTTATCACACACGGCATGCAGAACATCCTCTATGTCAAATGCACTTTTTTCATCCCCTATCTTTGCGTAGAACACCATATGGAGCAGCAGATCTCCCAATTCTTCCTTGACCCCTTGTAGATCTTCTTCCAGTATGGCGTCCGCCAGCTCGTATGTCTCTTCGATGGTGAGATTCCTGAGGCTCTCCATGGTCTGCTTCCTGTCCCATGGACATCCGGCTCTCAGATCGTCCATGATATCCAGGAGACGGCCAAACGCTTCTAACTTCGATTTTTTTGCCATAAGAAAACCTTGAGTTGGTATCTTTGTTGCAAAGTTACGATATGCAGTTCCTAATCACACTAATTATCATATTCGCAATTTTCGGAATATCCTTTATTCTGATAAATCTCCGTCATGTAGTGACGGGTAAGGAATTCCGCGGAACCTGCGCCACAAACAATCCCATGCTCAAGGACGACATCGGAGAATGCACCGTATGTGGAAAGAAACCGGAGGAGGATTGCAAACTTCCAGAGCCTGCAAAAGGCTAACTACATCCCAAAAGGGAGATATCCCTTCGAATGTTTCTGCATATCAAGCACCTCACTTCAATCATTGACCCGAATATCCATTCACCCCGATAACAATACCGGAGCATTATCCGTCCAAAATCGGTTTCCAGGAGCGCTGATATGGCTTTAGAACTTCCTGGTAAGAACAGGAACAATTTTAACGAAAAGGGCAATAGCAAATACTGTCGAAACTACCACTAGAACCAGCATAAGTTGATTAGTTAAATCGATTTTTAAAATTTCGGGTAAAATTCGTTGGGATAGCTTGAAATTGGGATTTTTTTCTCAATAATCAAACAATGACGTTAAGATTATCAGATATTAAAAACCTCCATACCTAACAACAAATATACAGGTGAATTACGTATATAAAAAATATTTATATTAAAAAATTTCGCTATATATAAATCAATCTTTTCACTACGTACGTTTCTCCTATATTTGCCATACTTCATTTCATACCATAAGAATATGTACAGATCATTATTTGCGATTCCGTTGTTCTTACTGATCTCCCTGGCGGGGTGGTGTCAATCTGCCGAGATATACCATGATCTTCAAAAATTGGGTGTCCTGGGCACCGCACTTTATGTCGCGGCCCATCCTGATGACGAAAACACCCGGATGATCAGTCATCTGAGTAATGATCGAAAGGTAAGGACCGTATACCTGTCCCTCACAAGAGGAGATGGAGGTCAAAACTTGTTGGGACCGGAATTAGGTCCACAACTCGGCGTTATCAGGACCCAGGAACTACTGGCTGCGCGCAGGATAGATGGCGGCGAGCAATTTTTTTCAAGAGCCAATGATTTTGGATATAGCAAGACGCCGGAAGAGACCATGGACATCTGGGAAAACGAAGAAGTTCTGGCAGATGTGGTCTGGGCCATCCGTAAATTCAAGCCCGATGTGATCATCAACAGGTTTAATCACGAGAGAACCAGAAGGACTCACGGTCACCACACCGCCAGCGCAATGCTGTCGTATGAAGCTTTTGATCTTGCAGGAGATCCTGAGCAGTTTACGGACCAGTTAGACCATGTGCAGACCTGGGAACCGTCACGACTTTTCTTCAATACATCATGGTGGTTCTACGGAAGCCGGGAAAAGTTTGCAGAGGCCAATAAAGAGAATATGGCCGAAGTAGATGTCGGCACCTATTATCCGGTACTTGGTGCCTCGAACAATGAGATCGCTGCAAGGAGTCGCAGTATGCACAAATGTCAGGGGTTTGGTGCAAGACTCCGAAGGGGGTCACAAATAGAATATCTCGAATTGTTATTAGGTAAATCTCCTGACGAAAAGAATGACATCTTTGATGGTATTGACATCAGCTGGAACAGGGTGAAAGGCGGAAAAGACATAGACAACCTCCTCACCTCTATCATTTCAGATTTTGATTTTACCGCACCTCAAGAAAGTATTCCTGATTTGCTCGATCTCAGGAATCTTATCAGCCAGATAGATGATAAACATTGGAAGGATATAAAACTGAGAGATCTGGATGCCATTATCAAAAAATGCCTGGGTCTTCACCTGGAAGCATTCACCTATGACGAAGAATTGATCATTGGAGAGCCGGTAGAGTGGACTCTGGAAGTTATCAATCGTTCTCCCGTAACGGTTGACATAATTGATGTCAGACCGCACGGGATCTCAATGGACACTCAGATTCAGCGTATTCTCAAGGAGAATGAGGCTTTCGATCTGGAACTCGTCTCTACTGTGGAAGCTGATCAGCCTACTTCTCCGTTCTGGATCAATGAAAAGGCGACACTTGGAATGTATCACGTTCCCGATCCAACTATGATAGGAGAGCCGGAAAGTGCTCCGGATGCTGGGGTCGATCTCCTCTTGAAAATAAATGGTACGACCTTAGCTCATTTTGTACCGATCAAGCACAAACATATCGATCCTGTGGATGGTGAAGTCATAGACAATGCTCCGGTAAGTTCGGGATTATCAGCCTCTTTCAGCGATGAGATCACTCTTTTTCGAACCGGTGAAGAAAAGTCAATCAATGTGCATGTTAAGGCATTCAAGGATATTTCGACTACAATCGAACTTTCCGGAGGATCAGGGTGGACGATCACACCGGCTCAAAGAGAATTGGATCTTGGTCGCGGAGAGGAAGCAACAATATCTTTCACAGTAACAGCACCCTTGCAGGCGATCAGAACAGAATTTGAACTGCTTACAGGTGATGGTGAAAGTATCAACCAGGAAACCCGGATCTCATACGACCACATCCCTATCCAACAAATAGTCAAAACTGCCAGGGCTACTTTTATCGGGAGCGATATAGAGCTTGCCGATGTGAACATCGGATATATTGAAGGTGCCGGTGACAAGGTTGCCGAAAGTCTCAGACAACTCGGATATGATGTTGACATCATCGACCCGGGTACAATAAGTCCGGACCGACTGGCCAGTTATGACGTTGTCATAATCGGTATCAGGGCCTTCAATACTGTTGATGAGCTGAAATACAAGAACAATATTTTATTCGACTTCGCCGAAAATGGCGGAACACTCGTACTACAATACAACACGAGACACAGGCTGGTTACTCAGGATATTTCTCCCATACCCCTGAAGTTATCGAGATTGCGTGTGACCGATGAGCATTCTCCAGTCCATTTTAATCTTCCCGATCATGATGTCCTGAACTATCCCAATGCAATAGGTCAGGAAGAATTTGAAGGATGGGTACAGGAACGAGGATTATATTTCCCGGACGAATGGGATGAAACATTTGCCGCCCCGTTGGCGATGCATGATCCCGGTGAAGAACCTTTGGATGGAAGTTTGTTGATCGCTCCATACGGTAAGGGCCATTACGTCTATTCCAGCCTTTCATGGTTCCGACAGTTTCCAGCAGGTGTTGAGGGCGCCTACAAGTTATTTGCCAACATCCTTGCACTTGATAAAAAACCCCGACCGTGATGAAGGAAGAACGGGGATGGAACAAGGTCTATGCATTCGTTCTCTTGTGGAACGCACTTCTTATCCTGGTTTTCTACATCATAACTAAAATATTCAATCATTGAGTCAGATCGATTGGATCATACTGTGTGGGGTACTCGGCTTCATAGTTTTGTATGGAGCCTGGAAGACCAGGAAGAATGAGAACCTGGATGGGTTCTTGCTTGGAGACCGAAGTGCGAAATGGTGGCTTGTTGGTCTTTCCGTCATGGCTACCCAGGCGAGCGCGATTACTTTTCTCAGTACACCGGGCCAGGCCTTTAGCGATGGCATGCGTTTCGTTCAGTTCTATTTTGGTCTGCCCCTTGCAATGGTCGTTCTCTGTATCACCTTTATTCCCATTTATTACAAACTGAAGGTGTATACCGCTTATGAGTTCCTGGAATCCCGATTCGATGTACGAACGAGGTCGTTGACCTCTCTGCTCTTTTTAATACAGCGAGGACTGGCCGCGGGCATTACTATTTACGCGCCTGCCATAATCCTTTCATCCATACTCAACTGGAACCTGACCATTACCAATCTGGTCATAGGTTGTTTGGTGATCATTTATACTGTCAGCGGAGGCACCAAGGCCGTGAGCATCACACAAAAGTATCAGATGATGGTCATTTTCGGAGGCATGGTATTCACCTTTATGTACCTCATCAATTCCTTACCTGAAAATGTAAGCTTCACCGATGCCCTGCACGTTTCGGGTCTGTCGGGTAAAATGAATGTGATCGATCTTTCATTTGATCTCAACAATCGATATACATTATGGTCAGGGATCATAGGAGGCTTTTTCCTGGCACTCTCCTATTTCGGAACCGACCAGTCTCAGGTGCAACGCTACCTGAGTGCGCGGTCCATTAGAGAAAGTCGGATGGGACTCTTGTTCAATGCAGCTCTCAAGGTTCCCATGCAGTTCTTCATATTGCTTGTAGGAGTGATGGTTTTCGTTTTTTATCAATTCAATCCCGCTCCGGTTTTCTTTAATGACAACACACTGAATATTGTTGAAGAAAGTCGATTGAGTCCCGAGATGGAGCTGAAGTACCAGGAGTATGATGAACTCTTCAGGGAACGAAATGCACAGATCAGTGAATATCTATTGGTCAGGGAAGAAGGCAGTACTCAGGAAGTCAAAGAAAAAGCCTTGCGGATCGCAACACTTTCCCGGCAGGAAGACCGACTGAGAGAGGACGTTCGTGGTCTTATAACCCAGGTCGATCCCGACATAGAGACCAATGACCGGGACTATGTATTTCTGCACTTTATCCTCACCCAACTGCCGACAGGCCTTATCGGACTTTTACTGGCTGTGATCCTTTCAGCGGCTATGAGCAGCACGGCAGCAGAACTCAATGCACTCGCGAGCACAACCACTGTCGATTTATATAAACGCCTTTTTGCAAGAGAAGGTAGCTCCGACAGACATTATGTCTTCATGTCCAGGATGTTCACTTTGAGTTGGGGTGTCATTGCGATCCTGTTTGCCGTATTCGGAAACCTCTATGAGAACTTGATACAATATGTCAACATTGTAGGTTCTCTCTTTTACGGTACCATCCTGGGTATCTTTCTGGTAGCCTTTTATGTAAAAAAAATTGGCGGCAAAGCTGTGTTCCTTGCCGCCATTATTTCTGAATGTATCGTCTTTGCAATTTTCGCCTTTACTGAGGTTGGCTACTTATGGTTCAACCTGATCGGTTGCATAAACGTCATTTTGTTGGGATACATCATCGAAAAAATTATACTGTCCAACAGGAAGTAAGAGATTACTTATCCATTGCCTTATCCATAGGCTTGGCTTCCATCTTGGCCGGTTCTTTCATTTTCATCTCCCATTCCTCGATAGAGGCCTCATTCATCCTTACGTAATTCTCGTTGCCGGCTTCCATCGCCATTTCCTTGGATTCCTTTGCAGTTTTGATCGCACTGGTATAATCTCCATCTTTGGCGTGGATCAGCGATTCTAATCTGAGTTGCCAGAATTTAGGATCCTTTTCATTTGCTATTTCTATCCACTCTTTAGCCTGATTGATGTCCTTATCATTGGCAAAGTAATATCTGGCAGCAAGATAATAATCTCGTCCAGACGGCCCCGCAAGCACAGTTTCGATCTTTTCCTGAACCATGGCATCAGTACCAAATTGGATATCTATAGGCACCATAATACTTTCCCAGTACAAGGTCAGAGTAGCTGAAGCATCACGCAGATTACCCACATCGATCAGCATAGTTTCGATCGTCCAGGGCAATTCTTCACTTGTTACTGTGAATCGGGCTGCTTCTTTGGATTCATCATATTCCCTCGGCACACCCCATGTTTCAGTGTCTGTGTAAAAGATAACTTCCCAGTCGATCTCACCAGGAATTGTAAAAAGGGCATATGAGCCTTTTTCCAGTTTGTTGCCTTCAACAACTACATCATTACTGAAAGTCACTTTAGTCGAGGCGTTTGCGCCAGTCCTCCACATTTCACCATATGGCACAAGCTTTCCGAAGACCTTTCGGTTCTTGACACCTGGTCGGGAGTACTCGACGGTCACCTCTGTAAGTCCAACTTTCTGTTCGAGCTTGGCAAGTGGGCTTGGAGCCGGCACTTCAACCTGAGCCTGTAGCATCTGAAGGCCCATCAATACAATACCTAATGTTAATACTTTTCGCATTTTTTAAAGTTTAGATTCACAATAACGAACGACTATCGTTTTAAGAAGGTTCTGAATTTCTCTGCAATTCAGTAAACCGGCTGTACCATACATACACTTCATCTTAAGGGTATGTTCAACTCACCACGCCGTGACGCTTGATAGAGAGATGCTAATATTATTGAATCTTTTAATATGAATTGTTACCTTTATCCTAATAACTGTCCTTAAAAACAGTGAGCAAAAAATCTAAAAATCGACACAGCCATGCCATTAGTTGCTTTACTTATTACCGGTTTTCTGCTTACCTGGTTCATGATCTACGACAGAAGGACGGAACCTTAATTACTCATCTGCCCCATTCCTCTCTATTGATCCTGTAGAAGACGGAATTCTCAATGCCCTCGCAGGACGCTTTCTTCCAAAAACGCATACCTATTTTTTCCAATACCCGGACCGATGCTGTATTCTCCTGAGCCGTTCGTCCAATGATCTCATCCAGTCCTAAGGTCTTGAATCCATAAGAGACGCATGCAACAGATGCCTCCGTCGCATAACCTCTCCCCCAGTACTGACGAAGAATGCGATATCCCAGATCTGTATAATCTTCATCGGGATGATATTTTAATCCGCACCAGCCTATAACCTGTGAACTGGATTTGGTGACCACAGAAAACCGACCATAGCCATGTTTGTCATATTCGGAATAGGCTAAAATGAACTGGCGACTGGCTTCAACTGTGTCAAAAGGTACATCTCCCGTAAATCGCATGACTTCCTCGTCTAGATTCAACAGGTAAAAAACTTCAGCATCCTCTTCTGCAAATGGGCGAAGAAATAATCTAGGCGTTTCTATGACGTTGCTCACCTTCACAGCACGTATATTTATTTTTCTGCGGAAAACATAAGTATGAAAATAGGAATTATACGAGAACGCAAATCTCCACCAGACAGCCGCGTGCCGCTGACACCTCAGCAATGCCAGTTGATCATGGCTAATTCAGAAATAAATATAGAGGTCGAACCTTCGCCGATCCGTTGTTACAAGGACGAGGAATACCTAGAGGCCGGCGTCACTCTTTCATCGGATTTGTCTGATCGTGATGTCCTTTTGGGCGTCAAGGAACTCATTCCCGAAAACGTCCTTCCAGGAAAGACATATTTCATCTTCTCACATACTATTAAAGAACAGGCCTATAACAGGAATCTCCTTAAAGCATTCATAGAGAATGAAGTAAGGCTTATAGATTATGAAGTGCTTACGGATGATTCCGGAAGAAGGCTTATCGCCTTTGGATATTTTGCGGGACTGGTCGGAGCACACAACGCTCTTTGGACATGGTGCCGCAGAACGGAGCTAACCCGCCTACCCAGACTGTACAAATTGCCCGATTTCAGATCTGTCATTCCCTATTATGATCAGATAAAATGGCCGGCTTTCAAGATCGTACTGACTGGTGATGGCAGGGTTGCGAGCGGAAGTGTGCATACCCTGGAAATGTCAGGAATAAAGAGAGTATCGCCCGAAGATTTCCTCACCCGCTCCTACGATGAAGCGATCTATACACAGTTAGGTGTTAAAGCATATGCACGGCGGACAGATGGTTTGAATTTCGAACTGGATGACTATTTTTCTGATCCAGGAAGTTATGAATCACAATTTCTACCGTACGCTCGTCAGGCGGACGTCATGATCAATGGTATTTACTGGGACCCTCGATCACCTGCATTCTTCTCCCTGGAGGATATGGCAAAAAAAGATTTCAAAATCAAGGTCATAGCCGATGTCACCTGTGACATCGCTCCTGAAGCTTCGATCCCTTCCACCATTCGTCCCACGACCATTGATGACCCCGTCTACGGATTTGATCCGGATCGCAAAGCTGAAGTCGAACCGTTTCAGGCTGGCGGCATTGACGTAATGGCCATTGATAATTTACCTAATGAGGTTCCCAGGGATGCCAGTGAAAGCTTTGGTCAACAATTTATAGACAACATCCTACCCGAGTTGTTGAAGGACAGCAGTGACATCCTGGAGCAGGCGACCATAGCACAAAATGGCAAGTTGGGAGTGCATTTCAAATATTTAAAGAACTTCCTTGAAGGTCATCAGGCTAAAGGCCGCTAAAAGGTTTAATGTCCAAAAATCATTTTGGGTATTTTGCTCTATTGACCTATTTTGATCAAAAGTCAATAACCAGACAATTATCGATATGGTATATCAAAAAAATAGTCCAACTCTCTTCGAATTGGACTATTAGGATTTCTGTGACCGGTCTGGGTCTCGAACCCAGGACCCACGCCTTAAAAGGGCGTTGCTCTACCAACTGAGCTAACCGGTCGCGATGATGTTAGATATAATTCTAATATATTTCCCGATCGGGAACGCAAAGATATAACCAATTTCTACTTAAGCAAACTTGATCCTTCAGATTTCTAATCAACCATGATCTTTCTCAATGATGGTACTTTATGCCGATCTGACCACCAACTGAGGATATAGACACCGGAGCTGAGAATGGGCACACTTTGATCCAGATCAATACTGAGAGGCACCTCGGACCATTTCGTTCTGTAAAGCATTTTACCTGACAGATCATATAAACCAATATAAAAGGAGTCGTCATTCGGGAACTTCCAGGTCAGTGGTATCTGGCTACCATTCAACTGTGCCATCACATATCGGCTCTCTCCTTCGATCTCCAGAGAGCGCAGTTCTGAATATTCATAGTTACCGTGATGGTCGATAAACTTCAGGCGGTATAAATGCACGCCGACAGTCAGGCCCTCATGAACAAACTCATACTCATTGATAACATCATTATCATCACTGTGTGGAAAAGATTCCAGAACCATCCAGGAACTTCCGCCCTCCTCATGGAGATACTCCAATTCTGTTTTTGAATGAAACCTCTCCGCGTTGGTTAACCAGAAAACATTAGCACTCGACTTGCCTCTCTTGTTCACCGAGAACTGGACCAACTCAAGTGGCAAGAATCCTGAACATTTGTTGCTGGCATCGTAATCCTCATATTGTCTGGCTTGATTAAATGGCGGTGGGCACCCACCTATGACAGGAGGATTGTACGCTGTACTCTCATTCTGACAAAAGTTGCCTCCGTTGGTCTCACTGCTGGACAAATTCCTGTTGGTTGTTCCCCTCACAATAAATGGTTGCATGACCGCACCGGATATCCTGCAATGACCCAACTGGTGTGCATGACCAAATTCATGTAGAACAACAGACTCAAAGTCCGTCTCACTTAAAGTCGGCGAACCAGGACCATATTCCCAGTTGACCGATCCCCCGAACCCGTTGGGATCACCATCTCTTCTAAGGACCATATCCATTTCCATCACTTCCCATTCACTGCTGCCGCATTTACTGTAATATGAAAACATCACACCTAAGGTAGATGAACCGAATTGTACGTCCATATCGTAAGCATCGCTGTCAAAGGTGAGCAAGTTAGTACCATCTCGAGAAGGCACCTGAAGTGAAGTCGTTCCGCAGGCTTCTTCGGTATAGATCGAAAAGCCAGTACCTGAGTTCCAGGTCGAAGTCGCTCTTTCCACGGCTGATATCGCATCCGGTATAGATGTGAAGTCAACTCCTCCATTGGCCGTATTATCGGAATACTTGAAGGCATATCCGCCATTATTGAAGTTGTCGAAGTCTATCAGATACGTTAACTCTGTAAGGGAGACATTGATGACATTATATGTGATCGTAAGGTCTTGAGCAGAAGGTGAACTGATCATACCAGCGTCAGTTTCCACCACAATCTTTCCGCTTCCGGCATTATAGGGAACTATCACTTTGATCTGGGTACTCGTCCATTGGTTGTAGATGATGCCATTTATGCTGTAACTTGATGAGCCGGCGTTAACATTCCTAAAAAAAACACCACCACTGCCCCTGCTTGAGCCAAATCCAGAACCATTGATGGTAATTTCACGACCTCTTCCGGCCTGAGTGGTCAAAGGTGTTATAGAATTGATCACAACCGCAGATTCAGGCGTATTGATCTGCTTCTCATCTCGATCTACAAGTTGATATTCAGATTTCGTATGGGACTCAATGGACTCTATTAACTCCTGCTTTTTGAAACTTTCTCCGGACCACAAAACATAGATCTGTTCTTCCTCATCGTAATCGATCCAGGATTGCATACCTGAAACAGGTATCAGATCTTCTCCGCTTCTGGATGCCAAGGATCTTAAACCTATGATGCCGGTCTGCCCGATGTTCAGTTTTATAGAAGGACAGACCACCAGGGCTTCATCACCCACGACTCCACCCACCTGGATGAAGTCGATCTCAGGAGAGAATTCTCCGTTCTTGAAATATCCTGAAACTTTGAAGGTATAGCGCGTATAAATTAGGCCATTATCATGATAAAATCCGATCTTTTTTAAGACCTCACCTTCTACGATCACCTCGCTCTCTTCAGCGAACCTCTCAATCTCGAAGCCCACAATCGACTGAGAATGAATCAGTTGACTGACTAGAAAAAGAAGGACAACAACCCCGAAGCGCATCATATATTATTATTTTTTAATATATATAAGAAAAAATCAGGCCTAATTTTCAGATCAAGAGGATTTCATCTAATAAGATAACAGCCCTGACACTAATATGCACGATTGGGCATCATTAAAATACTACGAAAAATGATGAACTCGAATAGTTCGTGACCTATACTCCTTGATATGACAATATTTTTTCAGTATTCTGCTCAGTGAGGAGCAGGAGATACAAATACCTGACCTTCTTCTGCCGGAAAACTGTTTTGGAATATCTCACGTGCCTCATTCACGAGTGGCTCAAACTGATCATATCTTGAAGAAATATGTCCCAAGAGGAGTTGGTTAACACCGGCTTTCTTCGCGATCTGTGCCGCCTCCCGGGCCGTTGAATGAAATCTGTCATGGGCCTTTTCTTTCATTTCGTCGAGAAAGGTGGCTTCATGATACAGAACATCCACACCGCGAATAAAATCTGCAATATCCGGTTGATACCTGGTGTCCGAGCAATAAGCATACGAAGCTGCCCGGTCGGCAGGGAAGGTTATATCCTCCGCTTTGACGATGACCCGGCCATCTCCATCCACATAATCCTCTCCTTTCTTTAACCTTGAACGCCATTCGAACGGGATATCGAGTGCCTCAGCTTTCTTACCATCAAGGTGTCTGAGTCGCTCCTTTTCCTGGAAGTAGTAACCATTCGTGATCACCCTGTGATCTAACGGAAATGCAAAAACGACCAGGTCCTCATTTTCATATATTTTCCGCTTTTCAAGAGCCTCGACCTCAATAAATGCGGTTTCGAAGGATAATTCTACTCCGGTATGTGAAAAAATACCCTGAATGAATGACTCGACACCCGGTGGTCCATAGATGTAAAGCGGCTTTTCCCGACCCAGTAAACTGGATGTGGTGAGGAGACCAGGTAACCCGTAGACGTGATCGCCATGAAGGTGACTGATAAAAATTCGGTCTATTTTAAATTTTCGAATGCCAAACTCTTCCATTCGGACCTGAGAGCCTTCACCACAATCTATCAGGAACAGCTCCTTTTCGGTTTGCAAGCCCTGGGCACTGGGAAAACGCCCATGACAAGGTATCGCAGAATTACTACCAATAATGGTCAGTTGAAAAGCCATGAATTATTCCGACTCGTCGCCGAGCTCACGCTCAACCTCTTCCATATAAACGAAATCGATTGACTCCTGTAAGGTCGGAATTAGAACAAGAATGCTGTCCAGGCGTGAGATAGTGATCAGTTTCTTTACACTTTCATGCTTGACATTAGTGATGATAAACGTCCCATAATCCTTCCATATCCTGTTGGCCGTCAAAATCGCACTCAAGCCGGAAGAGTCGACATATTTGATATCTGACATATCGAAGATCAGATTGCGTACTCCTTCATTACGCAAAAAAACAAACTCGGATTTGAGGTCCGGAGCGATAAGGGAATTGAGATTTTCTTCCTGAAGTTTCAGAATGGCGTATTTATCCTCTTTCTCAACAGAATATTTCATTGAAGCAAATTTCTTAGATTAAAATAATCTATATGTGTAATATTTTGATATATTTGACTATACATCCACTTTAGCCTATTCCAGAACTTATAGCGAGTGTCAAATCACGACAAATTTATAAATCTTGATGTTATAGAATTGCTAAATACCATGTGATTTTGGACCTATTTCCCTTCCAAAGCGTTTCATTTTCAAACTATATTGTGTAGACTTACGTTAGGTTTGGGAATTACAAAAGAGAATATAACCAGATGAACAAGAGGTTTTCACCCGAAGTTAAAAAAATCATTTCTACCAGTCGTGAAGAGGCAGGAAGGCTGGGCAGTAATTATATTGGAACAGAGCATCTGCTCCTTGGCATTTTGCGTGATGAGGTAAGCCTTGTCATGAAGGTATTCAATTCGATGGATGTAAACATAGGCGAGTTGAAAACAAGGGTTGAACAAGTAGCGCCGGCAGCTCTTAAAAGAGAGACTAATCTAAATATCGGTGATATCGCCCTGAACAAGCAGGCTGAAAAAGTACTGAAAGTGACTTTTTTAGAAGCAAAAGCCAGTCAGAATGACGAGATCACAACTGAGCATCTACTTCTGAGCATTCTCAAGCACAAAGACAATGTGGCTTCGAAAATATTGAAGGAATTCGATGTAGATTACGAGTCTTTCAAATCTGAGCTCGAATACGTGATCCAGGAAGAAGACAATACCTACGGCGATTTTTACGCCTCAGCTGATCCTGATTCACCTATGGAAGATGACAAGGACAGCGGAGGAAGTTCTTACACCAGGAAAGCTGGTGGAAAGTCCCGAACTCCCGTTCTGGACAATTTCGGTCGTGATGTCACAAAATTGGCCGAAGAAGGCAATCTCGATCCTATCATAGGTAGAGAAGTCGAGATCGAGAGGGTCAGCCAGATCCTTAGCCGAAGAAAGAAGAACAACCCTATTCTGATAGGAGAACCCGGCGTGGGTAAAACGGCTATTGTCGAAGGCCTCGCATTAAGGATCATGCAGAAGAAGGTGTCCAGAACGCTTTTTAACAAGCGTATTGTAATGCTGGACCTCGCTGCCCTCGTTGCAGGAACAAAATATCGTGGTCAGTTCGAGGAGAGGATGAAGGCCATCATGAATGAGCTGGAGAAATCAAGGGATGTTATTCTCTTCATCGATGAGATCCACACCATCGTTGGCGCTGGTGGGGCTACAGGTTCCCTGGATGCCAGCAACATTTTCAAGCCAGCTTTGGCAAGAGGAGAATTGCAATGCATAGGTGCCTCCACACTGGATGAGTATCGTCAGTTCATTGAAAAAGACGGCGCCCTGGACAGGAGATTTCAGAAAGTTCTGGTCGACCCTCCGACAAAGGAAGAGACGGAAAACATTCTCATCAATATCAAGCCGAAATATGAAGAATTTCATAACGTGGATTACAGTGAAGAAGCGATCAAGGCTTGTGTAAAACTGAGCGAGAGATATATCAGCGATCGATTTTTCCCTGATAAAGCTATTGACGTATTGGATGAGGTCGGCGCAAGGGTTCACCTTAAAAATATCCACGTACCAAAGCACATCGAGGAGATCGAATCTGCCATAGAAAAGATCAGACAGGAGAAAAATGCAGCCGTTAAGAATCAACAATATGAGCAAGCTGCATCCTACCGTGATAAAGAATCAAGGCTGACCATGCAGCTCGAACAGGCGAAGGAGAAATGGGAAGAAGAAGCCAAGACCAAGAGATATCCCGTTTCAGACACTGACATTGCCGAGGTGGTATCTATGATGACCGGAATTCCGGTCAAGCGAGTCGCGCAAAGTGAAAGCAAGAAACTTGTCGGTATGAAGGAAGACCTCAAAAAGGTCATTATCGGCCAGGATGAAGCAATCGGCAAGATCACCAAAGCTATTCAACGAAACCGCGTTGGATTGAAGGATCCATCCAAGCCTATCGGTTCGTTCATTTTCCTTGGCCCTACGGGTGTAGGTAAGACAGAGCTTGCAAAAGCTCTGGCCAGATACCTTTTCGATTCGGAAGATGCCCTTGTAAGGATCGACATGAGCGAGTATATGGAGAAATTCTCCGTAAGTCGACTGATCGGAGCACCTCCGGGATATGTCGGTTATGAGGAGGGCGGCCAATTGACCGAAAAGGTCAGAAGAAAGCCCTATTCTGTCATCCTGCTTGACGAGATCGAGAAAGCTCACCCTGATGTGTATAATATATTACTCCAGGTTCTGGACGATGGTCAATTGACAGATGGCCTGGGTAGAAAGGTGGATTTCAAGAACGCCCTCATTATCATGACCTCCAATATTGGGGTCAGACAATTAAAGGACTTCGGTCAGGGTGTTGGCTTTAAGACCAAGGCCAGAGAGCAGAGCCGCGAACAATACAGCAAAAGCGTTATTCAGAACGCACTCAAACGTACATTCAGTCCTGAGTTTCTCAACCGGGTTGATGATGTAATGGTTTTCAACAGTCTCTCTCAAGAAAATATCTTTGAGATCATCGATATCTCTTTAAAAGATCTGTTGAAGCGCCTGGGCGGCCTGGGTTATGAGATCAAACTGACGACAAAGGCCAAGAAGTTCGTGTCGGAGAAGGGATTTGATCCGCAGTTCGGAGCCAGGCCTCTGCACAGGGCAATACAGAAATACATCGAAGACCCTCTGGCTGAGTTCATTCTTAACGAGAACCCACCGGAAGGTGCGGTCTTCAACGCAGATCTTGACAAGGACAAGGAAAAACTGGTCATATCCATGGCCAAGTCCAAGAAAAGCGATGTAAACAAGTAATTCGGGAATTAACCTATTGTATATTGACGTTGTCCTTATATTGAAGGCGTTATTTCGCTTTCAATGATGTAACTTTGTATTAACTAAAATCTAAAAATTAATTTGGCAAGAAGAATTAAAAGAGTTCGTAGATCTAAACCTAAACACAATTTCAGAGTAAACGAAAAGATTTCTATTCCCAAAATTCGCCTCGTAGGCGACGACCTCGAAGAAATAGGTGAAGAGGTCGGAGAAAAGATCACTCCCGGAATTATTAAAACAGAACGCGCACTGGAATGGGCCCGTCAAGTTGGCCTCGATCTGGTAGAGATATCTCCCAAAGCAGACCCTCCGGTTTGCAAGATCATCGACCTGAACAAGTTTCTTTATAACAAGAAGAAGAAGGAGAAGGAGATGAAAGCCAAGACGGCAAAAACGGTCGTTAAAGAGATCCGATTTGGCCCCAACACGGATGACCATGACTTCAACTTCAAGTTGAACCACGCCAAGAAATTCCTTTCTGAAGGTGCCAAAGTAAAGGCCTATGTCCATTTTCGTGGACGTACGATCATCTATAAGGATCGCGGCAGGCTGTTGCTTTTGAGATTCCTTCAGGAGCTTGAAGACTATGGGATAGCTGAAGAACTTCCAAAACAGGAAGGGCGTCGGATGTTCGTTATGGTAGCTCCAAAAAAGTAGCCGTCTGACTGATCGAAAAGATCATTTACTTGTGGATATTGTAGGATTGCATTACCTTTGCACTCCGTTTGTATAAAAGCTATTATTATGCCTAAGATGAAGACTCATTCCAGTGCTAAAAAAAGATTCAAGATCACAGCATCTGGAAAAGTAAAACGGTTCCAGGCCAGGACGTCTCACTTGATGAGAAAGAAAACGAAAAAAGCGAAGTTGAACCTTCGAGGTTCTACCCTGGTCAGTGATGCCGATGAGAAACGGGTGAAAAGACTTCTTTGTAAATAATATAGATAAACCAGAGGGTTGAGGCCAAGCGTCGATGATTCGGCCCCTTGAATCCTTAAAACGTAAAGATTATGCCACGTTCTTCCAATCACGTAGCTTCCCGAAAAAGAAGAAAGAAGGTTTTAAAGTCTGCCAAGGGATACTTTGGAGCGAGATCCAATGTCTATACCGTGGCCAAGAATGCAGTCGAAAAGGGACTGCAATATGCCTATAGGGACAGGAGAAATAAGAAAAGAGAGTTCCGACGACTCTGGATCGCCAGGATCAATGCGGGAGCCCGACAGCATGGCATGACCTACTCCTCTCTGATGCACGCACTATCTCAAAAGGATATCGCGATCAACAGAAAAGGACTGGCTGACCTGGCCATGAATCATCCCGACACATTCAAGGCTATTATAGAGAAGGTAAAGTAAGTTTCAGGGACTCTGATGTTATTTTCAATTTCCAGATTCACTTCGATTATATAACTCGCTTAATTCAGCTCGCTTCCGCGATCATACGCGGTAGTGCGGTATATGTTCATTATGGATTGGTGGTAGATCCTCGTGGATGACATAATTCACTGATCGTATCTCCTCTTACTTCCTCATAGCTTCTACAGGATCCATTCTTGAAGCTATAAGTGCGGGCCAGATCCCACTGATTATTCCGATGGCAATCGATAATAACAATCCGATCGCGAGATTTTCGAATGACAGTGTCAATCTGAAATCGACAGTTGCGCTCAGACCTAACATCGTAAAATAGACCAGGAGAAGACCTAGTAAGCCGCCAACAAGACAGATACATGTGGCTTCCACGAGAAACTCCCATAGTATCATCCTTCTTTTGGCCCCAAGAGCCATTTTTATCCCTATGAGACTCGTCCTCTCCTTCACGCTCACAAACATGATGTTAGCCACACTGAACATTCCCACGAGGATGGCGAACAACCCTATTGCAACACCCGCAAGATTCACAACTCCGAAAAACCTGTCCAATAAATTGCTGAGTATCGAAAGCTCATTGATGGCAAAATCATCATCTTCCCTGGGCCTGAGGCGGTGAACGGATCGAAGAATTCCCGTCACCTCCCCTCTTAGATCATCGATTTCCACACCTTCAGCAGCCTTTACCATAAGCGATGTACCGAACAATCGATTGGATCTGACATTGGCAATTTTCTTGGCTGTAGGATAGCCCATAAGGATCGCCTCGTCGAAATTGACCGGATTGATAAGGTCATCACCAGATTCTGCTATAACACCGATCACACGAAACCGCTGTCCACTGATCTTCACCTCACGCCCAACAGGATCTATATTAGGGAAAAGGTCCCTGGCGATCACATGACCCATTAGAATATTGTTCTTCCCTTTGTCATACTCAAACCTCGTCAGCCATCGTCCATTCGCGATCTCTATATTTAGGATCGAGGTATAGTCATGGGTCACTCCAATAAGCATGACATCCTCGAGATGACTGGATTGATGTTTGATCGTACGACTTCCCACAAAGACTGAGAGGGCCGCCATAGATGTTTGATCAGACCTCTTGAGGATAGCTTCAAGATCTACAATATCCGGATTGGGGCGTTTAAAATATTTCCAGTAATTCTCATGTGGATTTTCCGCCCATGGCATCTTGCTGATATAGAGCACATCCTTGCCGAGCTTTTCAAAGCTTGTCCTGATATTGTCCTCCAGGGAGGTCACCGCCGACCTCACGGCTATGATGCAAAAGATACCTATGGTAATGCCCAGTAGCGACAGAAAGGTTCTCAGCTTGTTAGCCTTAAGCTGAACAAATGCCTGACCAATACCCTCAATGAACCATCGAATAAACATATCTGATCAAATGTCCGAACAACAAAACCTGTACAATGAAAAAGTGTTGTTAAAGTACGAGGTTTGAAGTTATTCGCCGAAGTTTATCTATCAACTGCACTATTAGAACGGCACAATGGGTGAGTGACTCGATGATTGTACTTTATATTTTTATTTTTGCGGGTATTTTATAAAAAGATTATTGCATGCGCACAAAACTGTCTCAGTTCAAGTTTGACCTACCGGAAAAGTTAATTGCCCAGGAACCTGCCAAAAATCGAGAAGAATCCAGGCTTATGGTCCTGCATAGGGAATCCGGCAAGATCGAACATAAAATGTTCAAGGACATCATAGATTACTTCGATGAGGAGGACGTCCTTATTCTGAACAACACCAAAGTCTTTCCTGCACGTCTTTATGGAAAGAAAGAAAAGACCGGTGCAAGGATCGAGGTTTTCTTGCTAAGGGAATTGAATAGTAAGGCAAGGCTATGGGATGTACTGGTAGATCCCGCAAGAAAGATCAGGGTGGGAAACAAACTTTACTTCAATGACACTGATGACAATGAAGTGCTTGTAGCTGAAGTCGTGGACAACACGACTTCCCGTGGAAGAACGATAAGATTCCTCTATGAAGGAGAAGAAGAACGGTTTCGCACCTTGTTGCAGTCCCTGGGAAATACACCACTGCCTAAATATATTGAGCGAGAAGCGACCAAACTGGACGACGAGAGATATCAAACCGTCTATGCTAAGGAAACCGGTGCCGTTGCAGCTCCAACCGCAGGATTACATTTCAGCAAGAATCTGCTGAAACGACTGGAAATAAAAGGCGTGGAATTCGCAGAAGTGACACTTCATGTCGGACTGGGAACCTTCAGAAGCATTGATGTCGAAGATCTGTCCAAACATAAAATGGACGCTGAATATATCAAGATCAATCAAAGTGCTTGTGACAAAGTCAATAAAGCTATAGACGAACATCGCAGGGTATGTGCAGTGGGTACAACAACCATGCGTACTATAGAGTCAGCGGTCTCAGCCACTCGACATCTCAAACCTGTTGAGGGTTGGAGCAACCTGTTTATCTTTCCGCCGTATGAATTCAGCATTGCCAATTGTATGATCACCAATTTTCACCTGCCTAAGTCAAGCCTCATCATCATGGCGGCCGCCTTTGCAGGACTGGATACAATTTTAGAGGCTTATGAGGTAGCGATCAAAGAAAAGTATCGCTTCTTTAGTTACGGTGATGCAATGCTAATACTATGATATATAGAAAGTAACACATAAATATTTTGTAAATATTTATGTTTGATCTATTATCTGAGATTTAAATCATGGGACTATTGCCACAAAAGGACCTGTTTTATACATTTGTGGGAACTTTGGGCGTACGGAGCTGCATTATAGCACTGTAATTAACGTAGTTAGAGGATATGTACTGGACATTAGAATTAGCTCATCACTTGGAAGATGCACCCTGGCCGGCAACCAGAGACGAACTCATTGATTATGCCATACGCTCGGGGGCCCCTCTTGAAGTGATCGAGAATTTACAGGAAATGGAAGACGAGGGGGAAGCCTACGAATCTATGATAGATATATGGCCCGATTTTCCCAGAAAGGATGATTTCCTGTTTAATGAGGACGAATACTAAAGATGCATGATCGACGCTGTCATATATTTGCATAAACCATCAGGCGTGAATCATGACCCATCTTTTAACCATTGCTATTGACGGACACTCTTCATGCGGTAAAAGTACGTTAGCTCGAGACCTGGCTCATGCCCTTGGTTACACCTACATAGATTCAGGCGCCATGTATCGCGCTGTTACTCTCTACTTTTTAAGGCATAATATCAGTCTGGAGGATGAGAAAGCGATCCTCAATGCTTTGGAAAACCTGGAAATTGAACTTACTCGGGACAACCAGGTTTTTCTAAACAATGAGAATGTAACACTGGACATCAGAAAAGCTGAAGTCTCGGAGATGGTCAGCCAGGTGGCGACCATCAGCAGCGTAAGAAGCCTACTGGTCGCTCTTCAACAATCCTATAAAAAATCAGGTGGAATCGTGATGGATGGCCGGGATATAGGAACGGTGGTTTTTCCTGATGCGGATGTCAAGATTTTCCTGACGGCCGATCTCAATGTTCGTGCGAACAGACGGCATGAAGAACTTCTACAAAGGAACATTCCAATGACCAGATCAAAGGTCATAGAAAATCTGAAATACCGGGATCACATCGACTCGACCCGGGAAGACAGCCCTCTTGTCAAAGCAGAAGACGCCATTCTCATCGACAACAGTGATATGGATCGTGAACAACAATTGAATTACGTTCTGGGACTGGTCAAAGACCATCTCGACGCGAAATAAATACATTTATATCTCCCAATCTTTCGCCCGACCTTTTTCGTACCCCTACCCTGCCTCAAGTATCGGTATACGATCCTCATCGTTCCCGGTTTTATCAATCACCTCTTTCAGATCTAAGGATAAAAAAGGCTCACAGATCAATGATCCATGAGCCTCATATTATTTATCTAGGATATAAGATTAATTCGATTTAAGCAGGACGGTAACGTCTCCGAAGAAATCCTCTACAGCTCCACCCAGGAATTCAACCTGGAAGTGGTAAACGAAGACTCCTGGATTCATCAATTCACCATTGAAAGTACCATTCCAACCTTCTAAGCTTCTACCCAGACGATCGTCGTATTCAATGTTATCCTTGGCATAGACCAATTCACCCCAACGATCATATACCCTGAGGAAATTGATGTTAGTTACCCTGTTCTTGTTCGCATGGAATGTCAGATACTGATTCTCTTCGATTCCACTGCTGGACCCAGGAATAATCACGTTCGGTATATAGACCCTTCTTGTGTACTTCACAAATATTGTAATGAAGTCTACATCCAAACATCCGTTTTCCCACAATTCCACTCTGAGGTCTACCTTATTGAGCAGACTGTCTAGCAATTCATCGAACGTATATTGCTCACCCGTTTCTGTATTGAACCACAAGATGGAATCCGCTTCTTCGTAAGTCACACCAAAGATGCGCTTGATAAGCGTATCAAGTCTCACGTCATCACCAGCCTCCTTGAAGAGATCCTCTTTGGCTTCTATACCGATCTCCGGAGTTTCGGGGATAGTGATCACTGTATCCATCTCACAACCGTTGACATCTCGAACAGTGATCCTATAGTCACCAGGAGCGAGGTTTGTGAAGGTATTCGAACCGCCGAAAGGACCTCCATCGATAGAATACTCCAATGGTGGATCACCGCCAATGGTCCTGTCGATCACTATCACACCATCGACATCGCCAAAACAAGTAGGCGGTGTAGGCGTGATCTCAAATCTTGCAAGGGTATTTCCTATCTCGTCAACCGGGATAGAAATGGTATCCTTACAGCCATTGATGTCATCTACTACGATCAACTGGTACACTCCGGGATCGGTTACCTGGATCGAAGATCCGCTTGTTGATCCAGAAATATTACCATTCGTTGTAGACCACTCATAAGTTCTCACACCTCCTCTGGTACTCGTTCCATTGCTGTTCAATGTAATTTCGTCCACAGAGCACGTCAATTCACCCACTTGCTCGATATTAGCTGTAGGTGGTTCTATATCCTGTCTTACTTCAACGGTAGCCTCATTATCACAACTTGTAATATCATTGATGACATAAATGCGATAAGTACCAGGTTCACTGACCGTCACTTTCAACGAATTGCTGATAGGATTGTCCTGAGGATCGAACCAGGTCACCTCAAAATCACCACCGAAATCAGTACCGGTACCATCCAGTTCTACGGAGGTAACATCGCATGTAAGTAACAGATCATCACCTGGATCTACGCTTGGTATATTCTCGTCGGCAGTGATCACAATAGTATCTCTGTTGGAGCACCCACTCAAGGTATGCGTTACCTCAAGTATATAAGTGCCTGCCGCACAAATATTGATACTGGCATCTCCCGCATCTGAACTAGGGCAGATCGAGCCGGATAACGGGATCCAGTTATAGGTCAAAGGTCCGGGACCTGTTGATCCGGTACCATCCAGGATCATACTGTCGATCTCACAAGTAAATTCAGGATCGGACTGCGCAATGGCCGAGACTGGGTACTCATACCAGGTTACGGGTATGCCATCCGTTATTACAGCGCATCTTTCCGTTAAGTCAACACAATCATTACTTCCCGGATTACCGGCAAGAGCAGTAATGTAATATGTTGTATTCGGCATCATGGCGAAAGGATCGAAACAGAATTCGCCTGTAGCGTTGCACTCTATGATATTACTGCCCAAGTTATTGGCATCACCATCATGGAGTACGAATCTTAGTACATCATTCGGGTCGAGATTGCCACCCACATGACTGGCCTGAACACACTCATCGATACAAAGTATATCATCCGACGAAATCGTTCCTGGCTCTGTCAGACACTCACAAACATAAGTAGTGTCGAGACAAGCCGGCGCGCAATCCCAGAAATCTGTAGCACAGAAAGTTACTGCATCGCCTGTAGGTATCCAGTCTGTAACAAATGTGTTCGCGTCCAATTGATCTGCAATTGGCACACCGCTTATCTCATAAGTAGACTGTTCACCGTCTGCCAATACTATCGTGATCCTGTAATTTTCAGCTACATCATCACATTCGAAGCTCACATCAGTGATCCTCGGAGCGTCATGGAAGGTCAATTCCACTACATCACTATCCGTACATGTCTTATTGTCTTCTTCCCACTGGAATGTATAGGTTCCGTAAGCATCCACCGTGATCATCTGCGAAGCCATTCCTCCTGCGAATATGGCATTACCTGGTCCGTTAAGGAGTGTCCAGGTGCCCGTACCCAAACTAGGATTGGCACCCAAATCTCCCGTGAGACCACAGAAGTCCATATCGGGACCAGCATCCGCATTCGGATAATCATACCAGATCACGGGTTGCCCAGGTGCGATCCTTCTACATGGATCGTCAGGAGCATTCTCTTCATGAACCAGCCTGGATATGTAGTATCGCTGATTGGTCACCATACCGGCAGAAGCGTCAAAACAGAATTCCACAACTTCAGCAGGGTTGGCTAAATGATCATAAGGCTTCCGTATGATCTCATTCTGGATAAATGGACCACTTCCTTCATGAAGAACAAAGTATGTTTCCTCATCAGGCTGCAATACCTCGGTACCATTGGTAGTAATGTTTGCGCACTGATCCACGCATAGTTCGATTAGCGTGGAATCCATAGTACCTACATCTGTATTGCCGCAATCACAACTAAATTCAACTGGTAGCGTGAAGGAGCAGCCATTGGCATCTTCGACAACGATATTGTACAAGGTATCACCATTCAATGTATCTGAGCAGAACATGTTACCATTGGTGATGGTACCATTTCCGCTTACGATAGTGTATGGTGGGGTACCGAGATTTATCGTAAAGCACACTTCATATGTATTGATGATCAGATCGATACACTCTGGAACAATGTTGGTTGCCATCGGAGACTCGTTAAAGGCGATGGTCACTGTATCCGTATTCGGACAAATACCATTGACCTCTTCCAGAACAAAGTTGTATACTCCGAAATCCGTAACTGTGACAGAGGTATTAAGGTCACCATTGTCAGCAATGCTCGCGCCTTGTGTGTTTAACCATCTGAATGATCCATTAAGGCTAAGCGAGCCATTAAGGCTGATGCTCTTTCCACATACCTGATCGTCAGGACCAGCATCCGGTGTCGGAATTGTATACCATATCACCGGCTGAGCTTCAACCGTCTGGAGGCATCCACCATCAAAGTCTACGTTTCCGAACTGATCTTTACGGCCTACAACGACACCTATGTAGTAGATCTGATCCAAATTCATTGTATTCGGATCGAATGTGAAACATCCGGTATGATTCATTGCCAACAAGGTTGGTTGAATCCTGCCTACAGTTTCATAAAGCACATACATGAAGGTATCCAGTCCTTGCTCGAGAATCATATTGGTCGGATCGTAATCCCCACAGGCTTCGCCATCCGGGCCACATAATTTTATTGTATCCGTTGCAATATCTCCAGGTGCATTGTTACAAACGCAGTCATGATCAACGACAAAGGTGAATTCACAACCATAATCATCTTTGATGGTAATGGTCGTTGGTGTATTATCAGGGATTGTATCTGAAGTATAGATCGAATCCATGACTATATTACCACCACCAGCTACAATTGTGTAAGGTGGTTGACCTTTGTTGATCTCGAACCTGATTCTAAAACTTGTAGCATCATTGCTACAGATCGTATCTATATTGTTTGGTTCAGGATCCGGACGGAAAAGGATGTTCACCGTATCAGAGCCGCTGCAGTCCAGATTCGTTTCTGTCCATATAAACTGGTAAGAACCGTATCTGTCAACATTAACCAATGAATTGACATCATTGATGTCCGCTATATTGGCCATTGACGGTCCTCCTATCTGCTCCCAGTTTCCACCACCAAAATCTTCTACGCCTTCAAAATTCGTTGACTGAGCACAGACTACTTGGTCTGGACCCGCGTCAGGGTCAGGCGCAGGAAGGAATTTCACTGTTATACAGCTATCCCTTGTACCACAATCAGCGACAGTTTGTACGCAGACCACGCCTTCCGAACCGGTTCTGTTAGCCCAATCTACCACTACCCTGTTAGAGTCCAGGGAGTTAGGCGTGATGATTCGTCCACCTCCGCTTTGTACCGTCCATATAAAGTCACATATATCAGAGCTATCTCTTGTTTCATAAGCTGTATATCGCTGAGCACAGATCACCGTGTCTCCTGATATCGGAGGTTTCGATGGGAAAAAGCTTTCAGGAATAGTGATGCATTCAGGCTGAAGTACAGGACAAACTACATCCCTGTATCTGCCTTCTACTGTGAAACAGTACGTACCCGGTTTTGTCACATTTATGGAGCCGGTTCCACTGGTAACACCCAACTGATCTCCAGTAAGTTGATTATACCAGAACAGTTGTAATGTGACCTGTCCAAGGAACTGAGGACATCTTCCGACATACTCCGCATTTGGGAATATCGTCACTTGTCCTGCGCAGGCACCACACTCGAATTCAAACTCGTGTTCGTAATCAAATCTTCCGATCGTCAGGTAGTACGACGTATCGCACAACTGTATATTTGACGGACATGCCGGGTGAACAACCCTTCTTTTAAATTCTATCAACTCATCACAGACCTCTCCAACATGTGTTTGAAAGTCTTCAGTGATGATAGGAATATTAGGATCGCAAACAAATGTATCTTTTGCGCCAATGCCAGGAGGTCTCAATAAAATGAAAGACCTGATGGAATCCACACAACAATCCGAACCCGCTATGGTCGTCCTTACAGAACAAGGAGGGTTGATACAACTCGATGTTATCTGTACACCCTGCCAGAATACGGGCTGATTCTCAAAGCAAACGACTCTACATTGGCCGAAGTGCTGATCTGGAGGTATCGGCACTACTGTGATACACTGAAAGTCCTGATCACAAATACTTCCTGATGCAGGGTTACCAATAGTTGCCGTCAGGCACACCTGAATAGGATTCAATGGATCCTGACATGGTATGTCGACTGTTACTGACTCATCCTCAGTGCCTCCAGTAGGTACGCCATCAACGGTCCACTCGTAAGTAGGCTCGCATCCATCGGCATATCCCGGAAATTCAACATCGACCTGACCTCCGGCGCAGGGATTGCCTACAATTTGCAATGCGGGCATCGGCCTTTGCAAAGTGGGAGGCCCACCATTTCCATTGACGGAGATATTGTAAGTACAAACATCACCGTTGCAACCATCCACCCATACGTAATAGATCTCGCATTTCTGTGTTGCACCTGAGAGTGTAAACGTGGAGGTATTACAACTCGCATTACAGTCCCACACTACAGAACCGTCGCAATTGCCTTCAAATACACCTGCCTGGATACCAAAAGGTATCTCACAGCTGTTAATGTCGAAGTTAAATGTCAGGTTCAAGGCTCCACCTGCACCAATAAAGGCCCACCAGTTCAAATTATGCGGCACACCAACTCCAAAACAAAGGTTCGGAAATGGAAAGGTCACATTTGGTGTGACCGGGTTACTACATGTAAAGCCATTCAATTGGTCAATAGAACATAGTACCTGGCTCGCTTCACAATCGAAGGCACCGGGACATTGCGCACTCGAAGAAAGAGGCACAAGTGCAAAAAATGAGAGAATAGTAAATATTCTTTTAATCATACCCGTTGGATTATCTAAAGACTATTCATTTGACTCGAAAAAGTTGTTACTCTCTCGTGGTCAAACGGTTATCGAGATTTAAAATAAAATTAATTAATATGGTACAATTTCCTTACCACTTTTGGCAGGTGATCTCCATACAATATGGACCCCCTGAAGTGGTAATCTGCTGCTTGAACGAGAATATTATTTACCTGATAAGGGTGATATCTTTCGAAATTACATAATTATTCCCACTTTCACCCCTAATTTGAGCCAATATAACATAAACACCCTCAGGACTTTGTCTTCCATTCATAGTACCGTCCCAACCGTCATTGACAGACGAATAATAAGCCATCTCTCCCCATCTATCAAAGATGCGTATATCGATGATATCTTCAACGCCCTTTCCAGGGTAAAGCAGAAACCGGTCATTGATCCCGTCACCATTGGGTGAAAATATGTTGGGCACAAAAACCTGGATTTCATCATCAACACGTACTACTAATTCATCCCATACTTCACATCCTGCCTGGTTGATCATTGTAAGCCTGTAGGTAGTAGTGGTGTTCGGAGAAACCGCCGGATTCAGCATATTGACATCGTTAATATTTTCGTCAGGAGTCCAGAAAAGACCGGTCCATTGAGCAGGGTATTCTTGAGGTCGCAAGGTAATTGTATCTCCAAGAGATATGAGCGTATCCGGACCGACATCCAATATAAGTTCGGGACCGTCATTTAAAACGATCACTGTGTCCAGACCACAGCCGGCAGCATCTTCGATATGAAAATCATATCTACCCCTAACCAAAGAATCAAAAACCTGTATATCAGAGTATTGTGAGCCATTTAGTATGACATTGATCGGATCAATTCCTCCTGATATGGCACCAAGTATTATTCGACCATCCTGCCCTCCCTTACAGGAAGGGTCTCTCGCGGTCACTCCGGCCAGGACCAGATCCGAACTCAATCTGTTCACTTCGATCGTATCTGTTGTGATGCATCCATTGACGAGGTCTTGCGTAATGAGCACATATGAGCCTGCCTGATCGATTTGGACCTGCTCATTGCCGGGGTTTGAAACAGAACCGGGATTCATTATAGATTCCCAGTGATAGCCATATCTGTCAGCGTTCATCCCGTCGGCTACAGCTCTGAGTGTTACAACAGTAGACGAGCATCCCAGGATTCCGGACGAATCGATATTCGCAGAAGGCCTCAGAGTATCCATAAAAACAAGTAGAGGCAGAGTATCCCTGCACTGATTCTTTCCAATGACTACCAGTTTATAGGTGCCTCCTTCCAGAACTGTGGGACTTTGATCGGTGGAGAGGTATCCTTCCTCACTGTACCAATAGATAGAATCTACATCGTCCGACAGGTCGGCTCTAAGAACAGCCGTATCATCTATACAAGAAATAGTATCGTTAAATGTCTGAGCATTGGGAGGCACGGCTGGACGGACCAGAAGTGAGGTAGAATTTGTACAGCCATTCATGCCAGTTACATGCAGTGAATACACACCTGGCATGTCAACGGTAGGATCAGAAATATCGACAATTGAGGAGTCTGGATAGACCCACTCGAACATGCGAATACTATCAGGTGACTCAAAGGTGATCATTATCTCACCGGATGGACAGGCCAGGGAAGTATCTCTCACATTCACTTCAGGAGTCATCGTGTCGCTTAAAATTTCAATACTCCTTAATGTGCGGCAACCATTTCCCTCATTGGTCACTAAAAGCGCATATGTGCCAGGGACCGTTACTTCAAGATCCAATTGTTCTGAGGTATCCGAATTGGGGAGTATCCATTCAAACCTCCAATTATTCTCCTGTCTTGTCGGTTCCAGAATGACAGTACTTTGATCGCAGGTTATTGTGCCTCCTGTAATGTCAAAAGCGGGTTTTGTCGTATCCTGAGATATCAATAATGAGTCATAAGCCACACACCCATTACTTGCTTCGGCAGAAACGACATAAAGTCCGGGTTGATCAATTCGTACGACCCTATCATCCCCTAATAAGCCATTGGGACCCACCCACTGAATATTTGATAGTATACTGTCACTTTCTATTCTGATCTCAGAGAATAGCTCAGAACAAGATAGGACCGAGTCACCCATGATCCTGATATCTGGAGAACTGGTATCAGCTACCACAAGAATGGAATCGGAATACTGGCAATCGCTGCTGTCTTCAATGACCACAGAGTACCACCCGGCCTGACCTACCAAAATAGCACTATCTGCTCCGACCTGCCTTCCGGAATAAAACCAGGTATAATCAAGTTTACCCACTCCCGTTCGGGCTGCGACAGTCACAGAGTCATCCTTACAGCTTATCTTTCCACCATTTAGAACAGCATCGTATACATTACGATAGTCAGTAATAAAGATGCTATCCGCATATATGCATCCTTTCGGAGTTGTCACCAATAATCGATAAAAACCCTCACGATCTAATAATACAGAATCGGTGGCCACCTGCTGACCTGAAGGAGTGGTCCACATAGAATTCTGAAAGCTTGCTTCCACCGTGTACCAGGCCTTAGGGCTGCTTTTCCCACACTCCAGTGAGTCCGCGAAAAGTCTGAGATCCAAAAGCTCCCTTTCACTCAATATTTCAATGGCGGTATCGACCTCACAACCGTTTTCCCCTGTTACACTAAGTCGATATAATCCGGGTTCAACAACCGTGACACTACTGTCTTCGGAAATGAATCCCCCCGGTCCCTCCCACTCATAACTTGAAACTCTCATGTTGGGTATAGCTACTATATCCGCTTCCTCATTCTGGCAAGTGATGGTATCAGTCTTGAATGTGATCATGGGAAAATCCCGAATATCTCTTACTTCAACGGCAAGAGAGTCGACACATCCATTTTCCGCTTCTACCGTCACTACGAATGTTCCGGGCTCATCGAGAAGTATCCTGCTTTGGAAAGAGGTAAAGTTTCCAGGTCCCTCCCATTGTACGCTCTGAAAATTTAAAGAGTCAAGGAGAAAAACTTCTGCTGTATCAGAAAGACAAGTGATACTATCAACCCTTACTTCCGGATCAGGCGATACAGTGTCGACAAATACCCGGAAACTTTGCGACTTGGAACATCCATTGTCATCCGTGACTGTCAATTGATACATACCGGCAGTATCCACGAATAACGAATCGTCATCTCCAACAATGTTTCCGCCAAATTGCCACTGGTAAGTCGGCTGATCCGCACTGGTAGTACTATACAGAACAACAGAGGTATTAGTGCAATTCAAAGTGTCACCCAGTATTTCTAACTGAGGCACTTCATCATCTTCTATGACTTCAACGACCAATGAGTCTGTGCACTGCCCGGCAGAAAGCACCAGTGTGTACTGCCCGGACTGTGAAACACGTATTATCCCTTCATCGAGTGTATCCTCTATCATTCCCTGGTCAGTGCTCCACTCCATAGTAAAACCAGCAGGACCTATACTTGCCGACCCGTCTAAAATAACTGTTGAGTTTATACAATCGAGGGTGTCCAGAACAACCTCCGGTACGAAGTCAACTACGGTAAGTTCCAATAATACCACACTGTCACAACCAACGAGGTTTTGATCCTTGAGGACATAGCGACCTGTTTCGAAATACTGATCGTCAAATATATCAATCGTATCGCCGCGGCAAATGGTCTCAGTTATTCTTGTGGTATCGGAATGAGACCGAATCCTGATTTGTTGACAACCCATGAAGCCATAACAAATGGCTATATCTCCTTTTTGCGTGCTGTCCCTGAACTTTTCCCAGTTATCACCTACTCCAGGTAACAGAGGATCATGCGGCAAATAATAGCTCAGACCACAGATCCTGTAAGTGCCCGGTGAAGCGTCGCTCAATTTTACATTACGCCCGATATCTCTTATCAAATCTGTACTGTCGACCACATAGATGACAGGTTCATAAAGTATCGAGTCCGGTTGGTCAGAGTATTCCGTATCTACAGTAAAGTCAAGAAGAGAATCGCCTTCGCAAAAAATCCTGTCCGGCACTTCAAGATCGAAGGATCCCGGCTGACAGGGCTGGCACATGACACCCGTACTGTCACAAAAAGACAGTTCAAAACCAAGTACCTTCCCCACGTAAAAGATAGTTCTGTCCACAAATCTCAATGTCCAGGTCCCATTGACCGGACCTGTATCAAGATCAGCCAGGTCGCCAAAAAATACGTGATAGGATCCCGTATAAGTTCCGGCAAAGGCCCCCCAGAGTTGATTATTGGACCAGCGATCATTAAATCCCGCGTCTGGAGAAACAGGTTCGCTGTTGGGCAGGAAGCACACATCCCATGTAGAGAACTGGGTCAGTCCAAAATTACCTGTTGGCCCCATCAATTGAACCATCTGCCCGGATGGCGATTCGATGAAAACCTGAAGGTCGCCCAGAAATTCATGTTCAAAATTGACCCTAACCTTACACAGACCCTGGTCGGGATCAGAAAGGTCGTTATTCAGAGCACCTTCAATATCTATGGTGAGATTTAATGTATCAACTTCTCTGAGCTGAATGTTGGTATCTATGCGGCATTGGGATGCCACTACTCCAGGGAGGAGCAAGAAAAATAATCCCAGGTGGCGCATTATCTTCATCAGATCAAATTCATTGTATCGCGTCACGCCTGTATGTGACCTGTCTATCATAGACAAGTCGATCCTCTCTCGGATAGTTCACATCCTTTAAATTACAAACCACTCGCGGTATAACGTTTGTAATGGTCCAAGATTATATCCGTACAATTATGATGCCCGACCATGACAAATAGCTGCAAAAAAGAAGGGGAAGACGATTCGAACTGTCTTCCCCAACGATATTTTGACATTACTATCTATCGCTGTATGACCACCTTCTCCATTCTCACCTCATGATCCGTTCTGAAGAACAGGAAGTAAGTTCCTTCACTATAACCGCTCAAATTCAGGGTCTCCTGTAATTCACCGTTCGCGAAATCTCCCTGATAGAGCTGATCTAACTGACCATCCAAACCGGACACGAAAATTGATATGTTATCCGCAGGTGGGCCATAGTGTTCCACTAACACCTCTCCCGTCGTGGGGTTGGGAGCAGGCGGAGGTGAAGTCATGACGATGTCAAGATCTTTATACTTTACTGTAACTTCTTCAATATACTGAGAGACCCCACATGGATTTTCCACTGTAAGTGTAACAGTATAAGTACCGGGCCGTGCATATAGGTGACTGGGCTCAAGCTCGGTACTATTTTCTCCATCACCAAAGTCCCACATGATAGAATTATAGTGCTCGCTGTTATTTTCAAAATTCACTCTCACGCCCTGAGTACCGAAATCAAATGTCGCCATCGGATCATCATATACGGTGATATAATCATCCAATACAGATTCATTAGAACCAAATTGATTGGAAGCCTCCAGGGTCACTGAGAAAATTCCAGGATCATTATAGATGATGACCGGATTTTCTTCAGTACTCGAAGCAGGCGTTCCTCCTTCAAATGTCCACATCCAAGCTGTGGGGTCATTCATGGAGTTGTCCTCAAATCTCACGGTATCTCCTATACAGATCTCGTTCACATCACTCATGAAGTTGACAATAGGTCTTGGTGTGACCGTAATATCCTCTGACAGAGTATCTGAACCACAGATATTGCTTACGATGAGCGTTATGTTGTAAACTCCTTCATCTGTATAAACATGAGTTGGATTCTCCATATCACTGACCTCACCATCACCGAAATCCCACATGAAGTCCTTTCCAAATTTGGAATCAACTGTAAATGCCACGTTGAATCCATTCAGTGAATAGTCAAATTCAGCCTCAGGCACATCCAGTACTTCAATAAAATCCTGCTTTTCTATGGTGTCTGTACCAAAAGCATTCTTAGCCACTAAAGTCACACGATACAAACCTGCATTGTTGAATGTTATCACCGGCTCTCGTTCCGTGGTGGAGGACGGACTACCTCCCGGTATGATCCACTCTACACTTTCCGTATTGGTAGAGGATTGATCTCGAAACTTAACACTTAATGGCAAACATCCGACATATACATCCGCATCAAAGTTGGCATGAGGCCTGTTAGAAATAGAGACCTCTTTTTCCATGGTATCCATTCCGCAGGAGTTAGACACGATCAAAACGACATTATATTCTCCGTCACCAGCATAAGTATGCGTCGGACTCTCTTCATCACTTGTATTTCCATCGCCAAAATCCCATTCAAAGTCCGTAGCGCCCTCTGACTCATTCTCAAAGTCGATCTCATAACCATTTCTGGTAAACTGAAAATCAGACACCGGTTCATCTTCTATCGAAATGTAATCCTCTTTGATCACCGTATCGTTTCCTATGCCATTAATGGCAATCAGTGTGACTTTATACTGTCCGACAGAGTTATAGGAAACGGTGGGGCTTTCATCAGTTGAAGACAAAGGATCACCTCCTTCGAATTTCCATATTCGCTTGGTTGTATTTTCCGAGGAGGTATCCTCGAAAGTAATCGTCATAGGCAGACATCCATCGGTCTCATCCGACTGAAAGCCAGCCTCCGGCAACCTGCCTACCTGGATAGTTCTCTCGATACTATCAACGCCACAATGATTACTCGTTATGAATGTCACATCATAAAATGAATCCTTGGCATAGGTATGTTGGGGATTCTCTTTCTTACTATCCTCACCATCGCCGAACAACCATTTGAATGATCGCCCATTTGGTGTTTCATTGGTAAACTGAACTTCAAGAGACTCAAGATCTACATCCGAACTGAATTCAGCCACCGCTTGGGTATCCACCTCAATATAATTGGCTTTCTTTTCGAGATCTCGATATCGCTTATTTGTAACGATCAGCTCTACATCAAAGACTCCTGCAGAATCATAATAGATCGTGGGGGTTTCCTTTGAGGATGTTTCCGGGTCTCCACCTTCAAAAAACCACTTGAAGGTGTTGCTATTATATGAGGATAAATTGGTGTATGTAATAAATGTGCCGCTGCACAATTCTGTAGTGTCCGATCTGAACTCCGCTGTAGGTGGGGTGATGATCTCTACAGATTTCTGAATACTTTGCGAACCACACATTGACGTAAGGGTCAGTGTGACGATGTATATTCCATCCAGTTCATAGGTATGGGTAGGATTGACTTCTGAAGAAAAGTTACCATCACCAAAATCCCATAAATAATCGGCAGAACCGTAGATGATGGATTCATCTTTAAATATCACTTCGTCCAATATAACGTTGGTCGTAAAATTGGGAACAGGCACATCACCTACGGTAATATAGTTGCGCCTGGTCAGGATATCAGAGCCGGCATTGTTGCTCACTTCCAATTCGACGTCATACACACCCGGAGTCGAATAACTCACTGTAGGGTTTCTCTGGGAAGAGGTCGCTGGTGACCCTCCTGGAAATGTCCATCTCCATTGGGTGGGGTTATTGGAAGAGAGATCTGTAAATGAAACATTGAAAGGGCGACATCCTTCTTGGGGTGAACCAATAAAGTCAGCTGTCGGTGGTGTTCCTCCTGCGCAGGCTCCCATGCAGGGATATGGAATATTGGAATTCATCTGTGACTTACTCTGGGCAGACCAGGTGCTGGAGCCATTCAGAGTAGGTGCCATGATATGTGGTGAACCCGAGGCATCGTGAGTCAATCCAAAATTATGTCCTAACTCATGGGCCTGAAGACATCTAAGACTGTTACTGTTACCTGTAAAATCCACGCAGACATTATATCTGCTGCCACCGCATACGGTGCCCAGATAGGCGAGTCCGATGGTGCCGCCAAAGCTCGTTGCTGTCCAGAGTGTAGCTACGTCATACGCAGTTGTACCAAAACCATTACCGTTTGCCCAACTTCTGAAAGAAGACAGTAGCGCACCGATCGAGCTGTAATTCCAGGCGGCAGGGTTTGTGCCCGTAGCGTTGAAATGAGCGCCGATCACAAAGTTGATCTCATCCTGAAATTCATCATCATAGTTCGCCTGAACAAGTGTCAGGATTCCTATTACATGAGATTGCGCACCTGAACCGCCACCGTGGCGAGTAGCCATACCCGCATCCGTCGCAAGCGCAACTACTGCGTCATAACATGCCATGGATTCCGGTCCTTCAGGTCTTGGATTCTGATCTTTAGCTTCCTTTTCTTTCTGCTGGATCTCATCCATTCCACAAGTGAGTTCAGCCTCCTGAATAATGCTGTTCACGTTATAGATGATGTAATCCCTGCCTCCTGCTGTTTCAACTATATTTCGAACTTTCTCTATGAAGTATCTTTCTCTTCCATTGTCCACGATTCCCAGGATCATCTCGTCCGTAATGGTAATATCAATCCGGGATGCTGGATTGCCTTTCAATCGACCACTGTACGAAATGACCGGCAGTTTGTGACCTTTCTTTATCTGGCCATCCTCAAATAGGACAGAGGTATAATTGTACTGGTGTAAGTCATTAGGATAAAGTTCCATCTCCCAATCATATCCACCCAGTTCCAGAATTACTGTATTGTCCTCAGCCGGGTCGTTCACTGCTGAGTTCAATTGCTTCGCGTCAAGCTGGAAGAGGTCAAAATATTCGAATTTCTTCCATAGGACTTCGTACTTATCCTGATCTAATGTCGTTCCTTTAATGACAGATTGTGCGTCCAGGGACCCACTACCTAATATTATGATTATCAATAAACTAAGTAGGCTGTATCGCATTGGTGCGTTAATTTTTTCTTGATAATTAAATAATTAGCAAAATTAAAAAACCGCAAAGAAATTTCTAATTCTGCGTGTTTAGTAAAATATATATCTAAATCGCTCTATTTTTCCCGTTTAAACATAAGTGCTCAATACAATGACAAACAAATTCTGGATTCGTTCATCTTTACTCATACTACTTGGCCTCTTCGTTTATACCACGACCTTTTCACAAAGATCTAAACGATCGGACCGATCACGTCAAGAACAACCCAAACTGGTCGATAAGCTTTGGTATGGCGGCGGATTTGCTCTGGGTTTTTTTGGTGGAGGGCTTCCCGGCTTCCAAAGTAGTGAGTTTTTCGTGGGAATCTCCCCAATGGTTGGCTACAAAATTACAGATATTGTTTCAGTTGGCCCAAGAATGGAGGTCAGCTTGCTGACAGGTAGATATGATAATGGAATCTCAGTTGAAAAAAATACAGCAGTCAACTATGGCGGAGGTGTTTTCGGGCGCCTAAGATTCTTTGATATACTTTTTGCACACGCAGAATACGGTTACATCAATCAAGCCATACCAGTGTTCAGGAATGGCGGCATTGAGACGGATCGGTTGGGCAGCGACCAATTCCTGCTCGGTCTGGGATACAATTCTGGTTATCCTTGGGGTTCAGAGATCTATATTTTGTATGACTTGCTTGCTCCGGAAGACACAGTTGAGCTTCCGATCTCATTTCGATTCGGCTTTACCTATCTGTTCTAGTGAGTGCGATACAACCTATTGCCAGAATGAGCGCTTAGAACTTGACGGTTAACGATGTCATGAAGTGCCGTCCTGCCTGAGGATATAGACCCGTCAAATTGTATAAGTTCCCCATTTCTCTCCGGGCATAAGGGTCTCCATCGACATTGGACGGTTCTGAAGTTCTAAACCTGTAGATCCAGCCGTTGCTTTCATAGAGCTCATCCCAGATATTGATGATCCTGAAGCTCAATCGCAGATCCTTTATCCACTCATAACTCGTACTATAGGCGACCTCAAATTCACCATACGAAAATGCGTCCAACTTGGCTTCCTCGGTCATCGTATTATCCAGATACTGTTCACCCACGTACTTGTGGTCCAGGCTAAAGGACAACTGATCGGTGAGGGCTAACAGGTTGATATCATCCCAGGTATAGTTCAAGCCTACAAAGCCGATCACACCGGGAGAAAATGAAATATCAGTATCCTTGAATTCCCGGGTGAACTGTTCCCCAGTATCCCAATCATCCACGTATTCTGTGAATGACTCGATTTTATTCTCGCTAAACGTCGCATTAAAAGAGGTTGTGAGGCCGTCAAAAACCTCGAACTGAGCATCCAGCTCTATACCCATTCTGTAAGAATTTGGCACATTGACCCTCGCGTACTCACCAACATCATTGATCCGACCTGTAAGGACCAATTGATTCTTGTAATCCATATAATAGCCATAAAGACCCAGTCGGGCCCTGTTGTCCTGGTACTCCATACCCACCTCGTAATCCGTTAATTCTTCGTGTCTTGGCTCTGATCGTGGGCCAGCCTCTATAAAGTCATCACGGTTGGGCTCGCGATTACCACGAGCTACAGAGCCAAATGCCCGGAGCTCTTCTGTGATCCTATAAGAAACGCCTGCCTTTGGGTTGAAAAAGTTGTACTGCACATCCCCTTTTTGCAACCGACCGTTATCATCTGTTCCTCCGCCATATTGATAATCCACGAATCGATATTGTAAGTCTCCGAAGAGAAAAAATCTGTTACCTATGCCCTGTTGAACCTTGACAAAAGCGGACGCTTCATGTTTGACCGCATCATTTCTGTAATACTCGAATGGGAACCTGAACGAGCCAAGTTCTTCTGTAAAAATGACAGTACCATAGTGCTCACCCTGATATCGGCTGCCATGTAAACCCGATTTTATGATGGTATTTTCAAATTCAAAGTTGCGAGCCAGATTAATCCCGTAAAAATGGTTGTCCAACCATTTTCTTCTTACCAGGTCGTCTGTTCTTATCGTATCTCCTGAAATTGAATCGATCGGGAAGAAGTTAAAATCTGACAATTCCTGGTCGGCCCGATAGTTCTCGAAAAAGCCTCTTCCCCTCGTATAAAAACCAGTTAGGGTAAAGTCACCATTGGAATACATCTTATTGTAAAATAGTTGGTAATGGGTCTGATTATAATTATCAACTTCATCGTCATACGGTGTGTCACCGGCTTCTTTCACCTTTTCCATGCCAGCAGAATTGAAAGTTCTAAGGTCTTCATCATCCGCATAGGAATAGGGGACTCCATTCCAGGCCTGATAGGTGATCTCATGCCCGTTGATGACATTCAGTCTCAATGAGCTGTTCAAACCAATAAAGGCGCCCGACAAATAGAAAGATCTAAGGTCAGAGCGTGCCCGGTCTATATACCCATCGGAATGAGTAAATGATGCTCGACCGTCAAGGCTGAACCTGCCGTTCATCAAACCGGTACCCAGAGCTATACTACCGCGATAAGTATTAAAACTGCCATAACCGGTCCTGGCCGTAATGTATGGCTCTATATGTGTTTTATTCGTGTTAAGGTTGACAGAGGCACCAAAGTTGCCAGATCCAAATGATGACGACCCCAGGCCCCGCTGAAGCTGTATACTTTCTGTAGAACTTAGGATATCCGGCAGGTCCACCCAAAACACCAGCTGAGACTCAGCATCATTCAGTGGAATACCGTTGATGCTCACATTGACATGTCCCGGATCCAGTCCGCGTATACGGATACCGGTATAACCAACTCCATTCCCGGCATCAGAATTTACGACCGTGGATCGCAACTTTCTGAAGATATAGGGCACATCCTTTGCCGAATTATTCTTGTCGATATATTCTGATGAAATGTCTTCCTTATTGAAAGGCTCCTCCCCCGTTATGCGGGTATTCTTAACGATCACCTCATCGAATTCTATCCTTCTCCTTATCTTGATATTGAACTCCTGATCTTCTTCATAGACATAAAGCGCTCTGTAGACCTCTCCATAGGGATGGTGTACAATAACCGCGTAATCTGCCGGTTCGACATCCTCGAACATATAGAATCCGTCCTCATCAGTAGTGGTTTGATGATCTGTCTCATCAATTTCAACCTTTATTCCGGGATACGGCTCTCCCTCTTCATCGGTGATCGTACCATATACCATGTACTGGGCATTTGAAAGAGACAGGCACACAAGCATAAAGGATATCAACAGCGAAAACCTCATAATTCGTTTTATTTATTAAATAACAGGGGGAGACAGCAGGACAGCACGAATCAATTCGTCTGATGGTTTCCCTAAACGGCATAACCCGTTCCAGGTTCCATGGGTCTTATCTCAGCCTTCCGGCACCCCAAACCAAATTTTTAAGTCGACAAAGGTACCAATAATACATTACAACGTTTCAATCACGGAAATTGTATGATCGATCCTTTCTTGCCTTTCGCCACGTACAACAATGAAGGGCAATTGCCAGTTCAACAAAATCGTCAAATACAGGTCAAATAACATTTCTCGCCTATTGATATCCTCTCGCTGCCTATCGTCCTCGAAGGGCACATCAGGATAGCAGAGAACATAGAGATCGGGCTCGAAGATCGTATGTTTATCACAAACGATACGCTCCCCGAGTTTCAACCAGGACCAGACATAGATGGTCAGTGCATTGGTATCACAGATCACACCCTCTGTGGCTATGTCGAATGTGGCTGTCTCGACCTCGCACTGAATTTGGCAGAGGTCGGCTAAATCCTTTATATTGTAGTTGGTCTTGTGTCTCAGAAAGGTCCTTGCCATCTCGGGCACCATAGGCCAGTTCAGATCAGATGCAAGCCCTTCGCTCAGTATGGTTTTTCCGGAATTTTCGGGGCCGGTGATAACAATTTTCTTTGGGTCAATGTTGTTAGTCATATTTCAGCAATAGGCCTAATTAATATATAAATTAGCATATATGCATGATATCGAACCATTTTACAGGTGGCAGGATGAATATGTCGCATCCGAGGATGAGCGCTCGCCGTTCTACGGTCAGCAGTACAGTGAGTTCGCATTCACCAAAAAGATATACAATTATTACATTCATCCTCAATGGGATGAAATGGGTTCCAAGACATTATATCTCAAAATACTCTATACCGACTATCCAAGAGGGTTTACGGTGATCGAACTGATCGGAGAATGGAATGACTGCCTGTATAATGACATAATGTATCTCAAGCGGGAGATCGCCGATCACCTCGCGCAGCATCAAATCAATAAATACATCCTGCTCGCTGATAACGTTCTCAATTATCATGCAGATGATTCGAGTTATTATGAGGAATGGTTTGATGATATTATCGAAGAAGGAGGCTGGATCTGCCTGCTCAATCTCCACCCACACGTAGAAGAGGAGATGAGATCGATACAAATGCATCATTACGTCAATCTTGGAGAAACACTGAATGACATAAATTGGCGTAAATTGAGACCCGACTATCTTTTTCAGCTGTGCAACAAACTCGTAACCCGACAACTAACCTGAATCGATGAAAAATAAGGCTGGCCACCGATCAGGTTTTGTCAACATCATTGGCCTGCCCAATGCGGGTAAGTCCACCCTGACGAATGCACTTCTCGGAATGCAGTTGAATATCATAAATCCCAAACCACAGACAACAAGGCACCGTATACACGCTATACTGAATGGCGAGGATCATCAGATCATCATTGCCGATACACCTGGATTTATCAAAGATCCCGAATATTCCATGCAGGAGTCGATGAACCAGGCTGCTCTCTCCGTAATGGAGGACGCGGATATACTCCTCTTTATGCATGATATTACTTCTCCCCGCTCAGAATCCATGGAATTGTTCGACATGGTCAAAAAGAATTACGAGGGCCCCATCTTTTTACTCCTTTCGAAGATTGACAAGGTCAAAGATCCTGAAGTGATAGAAGAAATTGAACACTGGAAAGATCTCGAAGGCATAACCGAGATCATTCCGGTTTCGGCCACAAATGGCTATAACCTCAAAAAACTACTGGAACTGATCCTGAAGGCGATACCTGAACATCCCCCGTACTATGAAAAAGATTATATCTCTGACAGGTCGGAAAGGTTTTTCGTTGAGGAGATCATACGCAATGAGATATTGCAACAATTTAGTAAGGAGATACCCTACAGTTGTGAAGTTGTTGTCAATGAATTTAAAGAAGATGGTACAAGCAGTGGAAAGACACTCATCAGAGCCGTCATCTTCGTATTGAGGAACAGTCAACGGCGTATTCTCATAGGAAAGGGTGGCCAGGCCATCAAGCAACTGGGAATGAACGCGAGAAAGAAGATCGAGAAATTCACAGGTAGTGAGGTTTATCTCGATCTTACGGTGAAAATCAGGGAGAATTGGCGGGATAGCGAAAAGGATCTCAAAAAACTTGGATATTAGCAACTATGGGAAATGTAGTGGCCATAGTCGGACGCCCTAACGTTGGGAAATCGACACTTTATAACAGACTGATCGGTGAACGCCAGGCCATTGTGGATGACAGGTCAGGGGTCACCCGTGACAGACAATATGGTCATTGTGAATGGAACGGACGCAAGTTCTCTGTGATAGATACGGGTGGTTTTGTACGCGGATCTGATGATATATTCGAAGCGGCCATCAGGGAACAGGTTGAGATCGCCATGTCCGAGGCCTCACAAATTATTTTTATGGTGGACACGACCACAGGTATCACTGACCTTGATGAAGAAATAGCAGATATACTGCGTCGCTCCCCGAAAGAGGTCTTCGTAGTGGTGAATAAGGTAGATAATCTGGAGCGGCAACTGCGAGCCAATGAATTCTGGTCGTTGGGCTTTGAAAGAGTGCATTTCGTTTCTTCTTTATCCGGAAGTGGAACGGGAGAACTCCTTGATGCACTCACCGAGATCATGGAAGATACAGACCAGATGGATGACAGTCTCCCGAAGATCGCTATAGTCGGCCAACCCAACGTGGGTAAGTCTTCACTGACAAATGCTCTGTTGGGCGAGGAGAGAAATATCGTTACAGAGATAGAAGGAACGACCAGGGATAGCATTTACACGAAGTATGACAAATTTGGTAAAGAGTTTTACCTCATAGATACTGCCGGTATCCGCAAGAAGAGCAAGGTTCATGAAAACCTGGAGTTTTACTCGGTGATAAGAGCGGTCAAAGCTATCGAGGAGGCAGATGTCGTGATCCTCTTGATGGATGCCACAAAAGGTGTAGAGGCTCAGGACCTTGCCATACTTTCTATGGCCATAAAGAAGAACAAGGGAGTCGTCATTGCGGTCAACAAATGGGACCTGGTGGAAAAGGAAACGATGACCGCGAAGAACTTTGAGGACAGGATCAAAAGGAAGATCGCTCCGTTCAATGATGTGCCTGTAATTTTTACTTCCGTCCTGGACAAACAAAGGATCTTCAGAGTGATAGAAACGGCGATCCAGGTTTATCAAAACCGAACGAAAAGGATAAAAACCTCTAAGCTGAACCAGATCATGCTGGAAGTCATAAAAAAGACGCCACCGCCTTCATATCGAGGTCGGTTCATCAAGATCAAATATGTCTCTCAATTGCCACTTGCCTACCCCGCCTTTGCCTTTTTCTGTAATCATCCCAAGCATGTCAGACCGGCTTATATGGGCTTTCTTGAAAATAAATTGAGAGAATATTTCGATTTTACAGGAGTACCGATCAAAGTATTTATGCGCGAAAAATGATACGAACAACAGGCATAAATGGTTTATATCTTATAGAACCGAAAGTTCATAGGGATCATCGGGGGTACTTTTTAGAAAGCTTCAATAAAAAGTGGTTCGACGAATACGAGTCCTATAATTGGGTGCAGGATAATGAAGCCTTATCACATAAAGGTGTACTGAGAGGCCTGCATTATCAGGTCGGCGATCATGCACAGGCTAAGCTGGTCAGAGTGATCTCAGGAGAAGTCCTGGACGTAGTTGCTGACCTTAGACCCGGGTCGCCTTCTTACGGAAAGGTATTTTCCGAAATACTGAGTGGCGAGAACAAGAGACAGATCCTTATTCCGAGAGGTTTTGGCCATGGGTACATAGTGTTGGCCGATGAAACCATCTTTGCGTATAAGTGTGACAATCATTATGCTCCGGAACACGAAGGAGGCATTCATCCCCTGGACGATCAACTGGATATAGACTGGCTTCTTCCTCATGATATGATCATACTAAGCGATAAGGATAATGCACATCCTCCTTTCGGTCAACATGTCCCTGCTTTATGATAAAAATCGGAGTAACAGGATATGGTGGCCAATTATCACTTTGCCTTGAAGCCATTCTTCCGTCCTTTCCGGAATTGAATATTGTTTTTTTCGATAAAGCTAAATGGGATATCACGGATAAAAGTCGAAGTGAAGCACTCATAGCCGAGGGTGAGTTCGACTATCTCATCAATACTGCGGCATTTACCGCAGTTGATCTCGCCGAAGTAAAGTCCGACCTCTCCATGACCATAAACGGCCTGGCCCTGGAGCATCTGTCGAGAGCATGCTCAGATCACAATTGCCATCTCATTCATATCAGCTCAGACTATGTCTATCATAATAGACTTCGAAGACCACTGACCGAAAAGGATCCGTGCACCCCGAAAAGCCAGTATGGAAAATCAAAGCTCAAAGGAGATGAAATAATCCTTAATAACGCAGCCTCGGCGACCATCCTGAGGACGAGTTGGATATACTCCCGGTATGGTAATAATTTTCTGCGTACGATGATAAAGCTCGGAAAGTCACACGACCGACTCAGTGTCATACAGGATCAATGGGGCTGTCCGACATCTGCACATGAAATCGCAGAGCTTATTCTGAGTATGATAAAGAACCGTCAACTGAGCAGCGACCAAAACGTAATTTATCATTACACGCATACCGGATTCACCAATTGGTATGAATTTGCCGTTATGATCTTCAAAATGGCTAAAATAAATGTACAGGTCACACCTATAGATTCCGCATCATATGGTGCAAAAGCGCCTCGCCCCCATTTCAGTATTTTGAATTGTTCCCGACTTGAAGAAGATACAGGTATAAAAAGACAGCACTGGACGGAAGCACTTTCCTCTTGTTTGTCCTCTATTAGCTGATTATCGATACTTCACAACTTGAGCGAGCAAAAATCGTTTATCTTAGACAGACAGCATGACCAGATGTACAGCATCCTGAAAAGATTGTTATTAGTCACCATTTGTGGCATTCCATTATTCGCCTGGGGCACGCACAACCGAGCGGGAGAGATCACTTATGTCCAACTCGATGATCTCAGTATAGAGTGTACGGTAACTACCTATACGAAGGAAAGCAGTACAAATGCTGACAGAGACAGCATTCTTGTCAATTGGGGAGATGGCACCTTTTCAATACTATTCAGGAGTAACGGTCCCGACAATAATGGTGAGTCACTGGGTAATGACATCAAAAAGAACATATATATTGGACGGCACACCTATCCCGGAAGGGGCACCTATACGATCGGAATGCAAGATCCCAATCGCGTTGCTGATGTGGTCAATATTCCCAACTCTGTCAATGTAAAATTTTATATATCCACCACTCTTACTTTGCTCAATAATCAATTTCAGGGTCAGAACAGCAGTGCGATACTTCTGGAGCCTCCTATTGACTTTGGCTGTGTAGGCCAGCCCTTCACACATAATCCCAATGCCTCAGATCCTGATGGTGACAGCTTATCGTTCGAGCTTATCATTCCCTTTCAGGGACCTGATACAACGATAAAGAACTATGAGTTTCCTGATCAAATTCTACCCGGGCCGGATAATGTCATCACCCTGAATGAGAGAACAGGAGAATTCAAGTGGAACTTTCCCCAAAGGGAAGGAGAATTCAATATTGCTTTCCGTGTGAACGAGTACAGAAAGGGTCAATTGATTAACAGTATAATCCGGGATATGCAGATAGAGATCCTGGCATGTGAGAATGCCCCTCCTCTGATCTCCGCAGAAACAGAGATCTGTGTTGTAGCTGGTGATACCATAGACCTGAATGTCACTGCCATCGATCTCAATGCACGGCCAGACCAGATTTTACTGACCTCTACTGGAGGTGCCTTTGATCTGTCTTCATCACCGGCAACTTTTGAAGCGCCTGACAATTATTCCGATGGTCCTGTGAACGGGAGATTTTTGTGGTATACCAACTGCAATCATATTCGTAACGAGCCTTATACCATTGTATTCAAGGCTGTCGACCAACCGCAGACTTTTCCGCCGCTCTCAGACCTCCATACACTGAGAATAAAGGTTGTAGGCCCTCCACCCCAAGAAGTACAAGGCGAAGCCAACCAGGAGGACATTATCGTAAGCTGGGCCTCTCCTTACAGGTGCGAAGATGCTCTTGATGACTATTTCTATGGTTTTAGTATATGGCGACGTATAGGACATAAGGATGTTATTCCCGACACTTGCAACCCAGGATTAGAAGGTCAGGGATATACCCTTCTGGATTATCAATTCCAGGAAGAAGCTAACGGACGTTATTTCTATCGTGATGAAACGGCAGAGAAAGGCAGGACCTATTGCTACCGGGTGCTGGCCGAATTTGCCAGAAAAAGTCCGGCAGGATTTCCATTCAACTTTGTCGAGAGCCTGACCTCAGAGGAGGTTTGTCTCCAATTGTCACGAGATCAACCGCTTATTTTGAATGTTGATGTAAGATCTACAAATACTGATACTGGACGCATCTACATCCGCTGGACACGCCCCGTAGCCGAAGAGCTTGACACAATACAAAGACCGGGTCCTTATGTATACCGGTTAGAGCGGCGTCCAACCGGCATCGGTACATATACTCAAGTGCCCGGTGCAATCTTTACTGCGCCCACCTGGTCTTCCGACGTTGATACGACCTGGATGGACCAAAATCTGAATACTGTAACTACTGGTTATGAGTACCAGGTGGATTTCACATATGGAAACGTCCCTTCCTTCAGAACCTCGGAGGATGCAAGCTCTATTTATCTTAATACTATCAATACCGATCGGCAGATCATGCTGAACTGGTCGGAAGATGTGCCCTGGGATAATTTGTATTACGACATTTTGATGGAAAACGACCTTGGTGATTTTGATACTCTTGGCCGGACGTCTGATACTACCTTCCTGGTGGACGACTTGACCAATGGTGAAACCTATTGCTTTAAAGTCTTGGGTTACGGTGATTATGGACTGGACGATCTTGATCTCCTTTTACTGAATCACTCGCAGGTAGCATGTGGAGTCCCCATAGATTCCGTGGCGCCATGTGCTCCAGAGGTAAATGTCACCAATCCATGTGACGATGAAGAAGACATCAGTGAAGAGGATTTTTATAATGTGATCAGCTGGAATGATCCAACTTTCATATGTGAAGGCTCTGAGGACCTTGTCTCTTTCATCATTTATTTTCGAAGGACGGTCAACAGCGAATGGATCGCCCTTGACACAATAATGTACGGTAGCACATTCGAATATACCCATCTGGTAGGATCACAGGCAGCAGGATGTTACAGCGTAACCTCTGTCGATTCTGTAGGGAACGAAAGCAAAAGAACCGACATCAATTGCGTTGAAAATTGCCCACTTTACGAGTTGCCGAACACATTCACACCTAATGGTAATGGTCAAAATGATCTATTCGTGCCTCGCAGAAAACGGTTTATCGATCATGTGGAATTCAGTGTGTTCAACAGATGGGGGCAGCTTGTCTTTGAGACCGAAGATCCGGAGATCAATTGGGATGGCACCAATCTTAATGGTGAAGAGTTGGCGGATGGAACCTATTTTTACAGTTGTGTCGTATTCGAGAGTCATTACGACGGCATCCTTCGTCAGGATAATATACTGAAAGGCTACATAGAGCTTATCAGAAGTCAGTAACTGCGCATTACATGTTTACAGGAATTATAGAATCCATTGGAGAGGTAAGATCGATCGTGCAACGGGGCACGAGTAAGCAGATCGAGATCCACAGTCATATATCCAGTGAATTGAAGGTCGACCAAAGTGTAAGTCACAATGGGGTTTGCCTGACGGTAGAAGCGACCGAAGGCGACCATCATGCCATCACTGCCATTGATGAAACCCTCAAAAAATCTAATCTTCGAGATCTTGAGAAAGGCGATCTGGTCAACCTTGAGCGTGCCGCCCGAATAGGCTCCAGGCTGGATGGCCATATGGTTCAGGGGCATATAGATGGTACGACCCGATGTATCAGAAAGGTATCCCTTAATGGAAGCTGGAAGTTCACTTTTAAAATACCACAAGGAGCTGATCATCTGTTCATTCCCCAGGGATCGATCTGCATTAACGGGGTGAGTCTGACTATAGCTGATCTGAAAGATGATCACTTCAGCGTTGCAATCATTCCCTATACTTACGATCACACCACCTTCAAACAATTGGACGAAGGTATGATGGTCAATCTGGAATATGACATAATTGGCAAGTACCTGCACAGATTTTCCATCCTGGCAAACAAGACCTAGTCAAGCCAGGTAAAAAACAGGGCCCAAACTTGGTTGATCTGGTTCTTCTAAGACTCTATGGTGAACATCACTGTTGAAACCAATTCCGGATCAGTGTCAACTGTATATTCAATCTCATAATCCGTTTCTGGCCATGGGTTCTGGTTGGTAAAAGTGGCATTCACAATATTCTTGTCCTCATTATTGATGGTCACCTGCGTGAGTTGTATCCAATCAGAGCCATCCCAGGCCCAAAGTGCAATGGTGACATTTGCATTTTCAATGGATTCCAACTCTGCAGACGTGTAGATCGCACTCTCAGTTGGGCTGATAGTACCTTCATGACTCTCACAACTGTTACCAGAAAGCTCCGTGCAGACCTTCAGGTTCTTGATCTGAGGATCGTCATCCTTCGAACAGGAAAATAAGGTCAATGCGCCTATGATCAACCATAAAAAAGTAATTCTGTAAAGCATAGATTATCAGTTAATTATTAATTATTCACATTTAATAAAACAAACTGATCAAAAATTTCAAAACTTAGTCATGAGAATTTGTGCCCTGGAGACGACCGCATGACACCAAAAGAAAAGGGGCAGAAATTTTAATTCCTGCCCCTGATGATATTCTGAATTTCCTATCCAGTCCTATTCTCCGGCCTCAGCTTCAGCCTCTTCCAGTTCGGCTTCTTCCGTTTCAGCCTTCTTGGGCATGACAAAGAGCTTCTTGAACTTTGGCATGCCTGTTCCTGCTGGTATTCTCTTTCCAACGATCACATTCTCTTTCAGGCCTGCCAGTGTATCTTTCTTGGCACCAATTGCTGCCGTACTCAATACTTTGGTAGTTTCCTGAAAGGATGCCGCTGAAATCCAGCTTACAGTTCCGAGAGAGGACCTGGTAATTCCCTGAAGCAGTGGCTCTGAAGTCGCCGGCTTGGCGTCCCGGTATTCCACAAGTTTCAGGTCGTTCCTTTTGAGATAAGAATTCTCTTCTCTCAATTGTCTCAATGTTACGAGCTGACCAGGCTTGAGCTTATTACTGTCACCAGCTTCTGTAACTAGTTTCTTATCGTAGATCCAGTCGTTTTGCTCAAAGAAGTCGTAGCGTTCAACCGCCTCGCCCTCCAGGAAACTCGTATCACCCGGATCCAGGATAGTCACACGTCTCATCATTTGACGAACGATCACCTCGATATGCTTATCATTGATGTTGATACCCTGCGATCTGTAAACCTCCTGTACGCCGTTGACCAGATATTCCTGAACCGCGTAAGGGCCTTTGATGTGCAGTATGTCCTTTGGGGAAATTGCACCATCTGACAACTGCATTCCTGCTCTTACGAAATCGCCTTCCTGAACGAGGATGTGCTTGGACAACCCTATCAGATACTTTCGCTTCTGGCCAGTCTTTTCATCCTCTACAAACACTTCCCTGTTTCCTCTCTTGATCTTTCCTAGCGATACGATTCCGTCTATCTCTGACACCACGGCTGGATTCGACGGATTCCTCGCTTCAAACAACTCGGTAACTCTTGGCAGACCACCGGTAATATCCGAGATCTTTCCAAGGCTCCTTGGAATCTTCGCGATCTTTTCTCCAGATCTTACTTCTGCCCCATCGTCGATGGAAATATATGACCCAACCGGCAAGTTGTAACTCTTTAATTCCTCTCCTGATGGGCTTATGATCTTGATGGTCGGGATCTTCTTCTTATTCTTCGTCTCTACAATGACCTTCTCTTCATATCCCGTCTGATCATCCCTTTCCGTTCTGTAAGTCACACCCTCTTCGATCGAATCAAACTGTGCAATACCAGAGAACTCACTGATGATCACAGCATTGAACGGATCCCATTCACAGAGAATGTCTCCTTTCTTGACTTTCTTTTTATCCTTGACCAGGAGATCTGAGCCATAAGGTACGTGTAAGGTTGTCAAAACTTTACCACCCTTGGATTCTCTTATCCTGATCTCTCCAGACCTGGAAAGAACAACGGTCTTGTCCTCCTCACCTTCTACCTCTGTAGTCTTGATACCGTCAAACTCCAGTACACCGTCATAAGCAGCGATGAGTTGAGACTCAGCCTTTGAAACCGAAGCAACACCACCCACGTGGAATGTTCTCAGCGTCAACTGAGTACCCGGTTCACCTATCGACTGGGCAGCAATAATACCAACAGCATCTCCCGATTCGGACTCTCTACCGGTAGCCAGGTTCTTACCATAGCATTTCTTACAAATACCTCTTGCTGTTTCACAAGTCAATGCAGACCGTATCGTCACTTCTTCAATTCCTGCACTCTCTATTTTACGAGCTATTTTCTCGGAGATATATCCTCCTTCTTCTACAATGACTTCATCTGATTCCGGATCTTTGATCTCATACAGGGAGTTTCTTCCTACTATTCGAGATTGCAGATCCTGTAGAATCTTGTCATTCTCTCTCAGTGCAGTAAGAGTAATACCTCTGAGAGTATCACAGTCTTCCTCAAGTATTACGACATCCTGCGACACATCTACGAGTCGTCTTGTCAGATAACCGGCATCTGCCGTTTTGAGTGCCGTATCCGCCAGACCTTTTCTTGCACCGTGCGTAGAGATAAAGTATTCTAGTACTGACAACCCATCGAGGAAGTTGGACAAGATCGGGTTTTCGATAATGGCTCCTCCGGTATCACCGGACTTTCTTGGTTTTGCCATCAACCCTCTCAAACCAGCCAACTGCTTGATCTGCTGTTTTGAGCCCCTTGCTCCTGAATCAAGCATCATATATACCGAGTTAAAACCTTGTTTGTGCTCGGCCAATTCTTTCATCAGGTTATCTGTGATCCGATTATCCGCATAAGTCCACTTATCGATAATCTGATTATATCTCTCATTATTGGTGATCAGACCCATGTTATAGTTGTCCCACACTTCGTCGACCTCTGAAGTCGCCTCTTTGAGGGTCTTCTGCTTGATCGTTGGCGTGATGAGGTCACCGAGATTGAAAGACAGTCCTCCCAGGAAAGACCACTTGAATCCCATATCCTTGATCTCATCGAGGAATCTTGCCGTCGTTGACATGTTGGTTCTCTCGATGATATCATTGATCACCTTCTTGAGGTTCTTTTTGGTCAACAATTCATTACAGAAAGGAACATGCTCAGGCACCGCCTCATTAAAGATCACACGACCCACAGTGGTTTCAACGATCTTGTAGATCAACTCATCCTCTTCAGATTCAACCTTGGCACGAACTTTTATCCCTGCATGAAGTCCTACCCTTTTCTCGTTGTACGCGATCAGAACCTCTTCCGAAGAATAAAATGTCATTCCCTCACCAAGTCCTCCTGGCAGCTCCTTTGTCAGGTAATACAGTCCAAGAACCATATCCTGGGAAGGCAGCGTGATCGGAGAACCATCCTGGGGATTCAGCATATTATGAGAGGCAAGCATCAGCATTTGTGCCTCCAGTATCGCCCCATGTCCAAGAGGCACATGAACCGCCATTTGGTCACCGTCGAAATCCGCGTTGAAGGCACCACATACGAGCGGGTGCAACTGAATCGCTTTACCTTCTACCAGCACTGGCTGGAATGCCTGAATCGACAGTCTGTGAAGAGTCGGAGCCCGGTTGAGTAATACAGGGTGTCCTTTCAGGATATTTTCCAATATCTCCCAGATTACCGGTTCCTTCCTATCGACAAGTTTTTTCGCCGATTTCACCGTTTTCACGATCCCGCGTTCTATCAGCTTACGGATCACAAAGGGCTTGAAGAGTTCAGCAGCCATCGCTTTAGGGATACCGCATTCATGAAGTTGAAGCGCTGGACCAACTACGATGACAGATCTTCCTGAATAATCCACACGCTTACCGAGGAGGTTCTGACGAAAACGTCCTTGCTTACCTTTAAGGATATCAGATAACGATTTCAGTGCTCTACCACCTTCTGCCTTGACAGCATTAGATTTTCGTGAATTATCAAACAGGGAGTCCACAGCTTCCTGAAGCATTCGCTTCTCATTTCTGAGGATCACCTCAGGTGCCTTTATCTCCAACAATCTTTTGAGCCTGTTATTTCTAATGATCACACGACGATACAGGTCATTCAGATCTGAAGATGCAAATCGTCCGCCGTCCAACGGTACCAGTGGCCGCAGTTCTGGAGGGATCACCGGCAAATACTTGATGATAGCCCATTCAGGACGGTTCTCGATTCGAGACAATCCATCCCTGAACGCTTCTACTACTCTGAGTCTTTTGAGAGCTTCTGATTTTCTTTGTTGAGAGGTCTCCGTTGCCGCCTGATGTCTCAAGTCATAACTCAATTGATCAAGATCCAGAGTGGCAAGAAGGTCATGAACAGCATCTGCTCCCATCTTGGCGATAAACTTATTCGGATCATCCTCTTCCAACAGATCATTATCCTTGGGCAGACTTTCAAGTACCTCGAAATATTCTTCTTCCGTCAGGAGATCCATGCGCGCGGTGCCTTCAGCTTCCTTGACACCGGCATTAATAACCACGTATCTCTCGTAATAGATGATCGATTCCAGCTTCTTGCTTGACAAGCCGAGCAAGTAACCGATCTTATTTGGTAAGGATTTGAAAAACCAGATGTGAACGACAGGAACCACAAGTTTAATATGGCCCATCCTCTCACGGCGCACTTTCTTCTCCGTAACCTCTACTCCACACCTGTCACAAACGATCCCCTTATATCGAATCCTTTTATACTTACCGCAGTAACATTCGTAATCCTTTACAGGTCCGAAGATACGTTCGCAAAAAAGACCATCCCTCTCAGGTTTATATGACCTGTAGTTGATCGTTTCTGGTTTCAGAACTTCTCCATACGAGCGTTCCAGTATCTCATCTGGCGAACACAGCGTAATGGTTATATTATCAAAATCCTGACTTTGTTTATTTAGACTACTTTTCTTAAAAGGCATAAATCCATTTTTAAAATAAAATAAGGATTAGTCAAATTTGACATCTAGTGCCAAACCTCTCAACTCGTGGATCAAGACGTTAAAGGACTCCGGAATATTTGGCTCTGGCAGAAGATCACCTTTGACGATGGCTTCATACGCTTTTGCCCGTCCGATAATATCGTCCGACTTAATTGTAAGCAACTCCTGAAGTATGTTCGACGCACCGAATGCTTCCAGTGCCCAAACCTCCATCTCACCGAATCGCTGTCCACCGAACTGAGCCTTACCACCCAGCGGCTGCTGAGTGATGAGTGAATATGGTCCGATCGATCTCGCGTGCATTTTGTCATCCACCATATGCGATAATTTCAGCATGTAGATGACACCCACTGTCGCTTGCTGATGGAATCGATCCCCAGTTCCACCGTCCTGAAGGTACGTCTGGCCCAGATCAGGCAGCTTGGCAGACTGGATCTCATCACTGATCTCCTGCATTGTCGCTCCATCGAAGATCGGTGTTGCGTATTTGACACCGAGTTTCAGCCCAGACCAACCGAGTACAGTTTCGAATATCTGTCCGAGATTCATCCGTGATGGTACACCCAGAGGGTTCAAGACGATATCCACCGGAGTGCCGTCTTCAAGGAACGGCATGTCTTCCACACGTACGATCCTGGATACGATCCCTTTATTACCGTGACGTCCAGCCAGCTTGTCACCGACCTTCAGTTTTCTCTTCTTGGCCAGGTAAACCTTTGCCAGCTTTAGTACGCCCGCTGGGAGTTCATCACCAATTGAGATATTAAATTTCTCCCTTTTGTATTTACCGACCTCTTCATTGACTTTGATCGAATAGTTATGAAGAAGTCTGGAGATCAACTCATTCTTATCTTCATCCTTTATCCATTCAGAGTAATCCACCTGTGAATAGTCGATCTTCTTCAACACAGCATTGGTAAGCTTCGTTCCCTTGGCTACCATCTCCTCTCCGTAGATACTCTTTATGCCCTGAGTTGTCTTTCCCTTGACGAGTTTCGCCAATTTGTCGATCAGTCGAGTCTTCAATTCATTGAGGGCCACTTCGTGGCGATCATCCAGCTTTTTGAGAAGTTCTTTTTCCTGGACTTTCTGGAATTTATCCTTTTTAGCCCTTGCAAAAAGCTGCTTTTCGATGATCACACCCTGAGTAGACGGCGGTGCTTTCAAAGATGCGTCTTTGACATCACCTGCTTTGTCTCCGAATATGGCGCGCAGAAGTTTCTCCTCCGGTGTAGGATCAGATTCACCTTTGGGAGTGATCTTGCCGATAAGAATGTCACTCTCTGACACCCAAGCACCTACTCTGATTATTCCGTTTTCATCGAGATCCTTAGTTGCTTCCTCACTGACGTTCGGTATGTCATTAGTCAATTCCTCTTCGCCCAGTTTGGTATCCCTTACGTCCATCTCGAAACTCTCGATATGAATGGAAGTAAATACATCCTCGCGGACCACTCTTTCGGAGAGAACTATAGCATCCTCGAAGTTATAACCCTGCCATGGCATGAATGCTACCATCAGGTTCTGACCGAGGGCCAGTTCTCCCTTGTCTGTAGCATATCCATCACAAAGAATGGTACCTTCCTCTACTCTGTCACCCTTCTTTACGATCGGCTTCAGATTGATGCAAGTACCTTGATTGGTACGACGGAATTTGGTCAATTCGTATGTTTTGACATTCTCCTCGAAAGAGACCAATTGATCTTCCTCGGATCTGTCGTAGCGAATAACTATTTCGTTGGCATCCACATATTCTACAACACCATCTCCTTCGGCATTGATAAGCATTCTGGAGTCACGTGCCACTTTGGCCTCCAAACCGGTTCCGACTATCGGTGAAGACGGCCGCACCAACGGCACTGCCTGCCGCTGCATGTTCGACCCCATCAAAGCCCGGTTGGCATCGTCGTTTTCGAGGAATGGGATCAGGGATGCTGAAACACCAACGATCTGGTTGGGGGCAACATCGATATATTCGATCTCATCGGGCGGCAATACAGGGAATTCCCCGTGCTCCCTACATTTGATCCTGTCAGATTCGAAATTACCTTTATTGTCAACCTCGGCGTTGGCCTGAGCGATCTTCTTGAAATCCTCTCCTTCCGCGGAGAGGTAAACGGCCTCTCCTCTGACATTGAGCTTACCCTTCTTCACTTCTCTATATGGCGTCTCCAGGAAGCCCATCTTGTTCACCTTCGCATGAACACAAAGCGTGGAGATCAGTCCAATATTCGGTCCTTCCGGAGTTTCTATCGTACACAAACGACCGTAGTGAGAATAATGAACGTCTCTCACTTCAAATCCTGCTCTTTCCCTGGATAGTCCACCAGGTCCGAGTGCCGATATCCTCCGCTTGTGGGTGATCTCGGAAAGAGGGTTGGTCTGATCCAAAAACTGGGACAACTGGCTCGTTCCGAAGAATGAGTTGATGACGGACGACAGCGTACGAGCGTTGATAAGGTCCACTGGTGTAAACACCTCATTGTCACGAACATTCATCCTTTCTCGTATCGTTCTCGCCATTCTCGCCAATCCGACGCCAAACTGAGCATATAGCTGCTCGCCTACGGTCCTTACGCGGCGATTACTCAAATGATCGATATCATCCAGTTCGGCATTCTGATTTACAAGTTTAACCAGATACTTTATGATCGCAATAATATCCTCCTTGGTAAGTACGAGAATATCGAGGTCTTCATGAGTCCCCAGTTTTCTGTTGATCTTATATCTTCCGACCTCACCCAGGTTATATCTTTTATCGCTAAAGAATAGCTTGTCGATAATCCCTCTTGCAGTCTCCTCGTCGGGTGGATCTGTACCGCGCAATTGACGATAGATCTGTTGCACCGCCTCTATCTCCGAACTTGATACGTCCTTCTGTAACGTATTATATATGATCGAGTGATCCTCTTCGATGTCTTCTTTCTGAAGGATCACAACTTTGGTCTCCGCATTAAGGATGAGTTCAATGTTCTCTTCGTCAAGAACGGTATCCCTTTCGAGGATGATCTCATTTCTCTCTATGGTGATCACTTCACCTGTATCCTCATCCACAAAATCTTCAGTCCACTTACGAAGTATCCTGGCGGCCAGTTTACGACCGATGGCCTTTTTCAATGATTTCTTATCCGCCTTTATCTCTTCTGACAGTCCAAAAATATTCAGGATCTCCTTATCCGAGTCATAACCGATCGCACGGAGCAGAGTGGTCACGGGGAACTTTTTCTTCCTGTCGATGTAGGCGTACATCACATTATTGATATCCGTAGCAAACTCCATCCAGGCTCCCTTAAAAGGAATGACCCTTGCAGAATGCAGTTTTGTTCCATTTGGGTGGAAACTCTGGCTAAAAAATACTCCAGGTGAACGATGTAACTGAGAGACCACTACCCTTTCAGCGCCATTAACTACGAAGGTTCCCTTTGGCGTCATATAAGGTATGTTCCCCAGGAACACATCCTGTACAATAGTCTGAAAATCAACGTGTTCTTCATCATTACACGAGAGCCTCAGCTTAGCTTTAAGAGGCACGCTGTAGGTCAATCCCCTTTGCATACATTCTTCTATAGAATATCTGGGAGGATCTATGTAGTAGTCCAGAAACTCCAAAACGAAGATGTTTCTGGCATCGGTTATCGGGAAATTTTCCTGAAATACCCGAAAGAGCCCTTCGTGGCCCCTGTTCTCGGGTGTTGTTTCTAATTGAAAGAACTCCTGGAAAGATTTAAGCTGAATCTCCAGAAAATCAGGATAGGGAGAGCCAAATTTTATCTTTCCAAAATTTTTGCGACTCATTTCGGCGGTCGCCGCATTAGACTTGGATGCCATAAATGGTTGTTTTCGGTCTTAAACCAATGAAGTACAAAGCACAATAGGCTTAATCCCCGCATTCAGGGATTAAGCCATTGATTCTTTAATCAAAGCGTTTCAAGTATGCCAATAGTTGAATTATTTTACTTCAACTTCGGCACCTGCCTCTTCGAGTGCAGTTTTAATTGATTCTGCTTCTTCTTTTGGTACACCTTCTTTTAGTGGAGCTGGAGCACCGTCTACCAATTCTTTTGCATCTTTCAATCCAAGGCCAAGTAGGTTTTTCACCTCTTTGACAACAGCCAGTTTGGCTGAGCCTGCGGAGTTCAAGATAACATCGAATTCGGTTTGCTCGGCGCCACCGCCAGCTTCGCCACCAGCGGGGCCGGCGGCAACAGCAACAGCTGCAGCTGCAGGTTCGATACCGTATTCATCTTTAAGAATGTCTGCCAACTCACTCACTTCTTTTACCGTGAGGTTTACGAGTTCGTCAGCCATTTTTTTCAAATCTGCCATGATTAATTTTTTTTACTATTACCAATTAATATGGTGCGTAACTTGGAAGCCATTATGATTCTGCACGTTGTTCGAGTGCTTTCAGCAGGTTGGACAAAGTATTGCCGCCAGACTGAAGCGATCCGATAACGTTCTTGACAGGTGACTGGAGTAGAACAATAACATCGCCGATAAGTTCGTCCTTGGATTTCAAGGCTTTAAGCGATTCCAGTTGATCATCTCCTACAAAAATATCACTGTCGATATAAGCCGCTTTCAGGATCGGCTTTTCATGATCCTCTCTAAATTCCTTGATCACTTTTGCAGGAACATTACCCGCATCCGCAAACATGATCGCTGTTGGTCCTTTCAAAGCATCGTACAACCCTTCAAATCCTCTTTCTTCTCCAAAACTCTCCAATGCCTTGCGGGCCAGTGTATTTTTCACCACTTTCATCTCTACGCCCTTCTCATAACAAAGTCCGCGCAGTTTAGTCACCTGGTCAACAGTCAACTCAGATGAATCCGTGATATAGAAATACTGAGCATCCGCCAATTTGGACTTAAGATCCTCTATTACCTGTGTCTTTTCACTTCTTGTCATCGTTCAACTGTTTTAGGCGATTAATTTTTTAGAATCCACTTTAATACCCGGACTCATCGTGCTGGCCACATTCACAGAGCGCAGATAATTACCCTTCGCTGATGACGGTTTCATCTTGACGATGGTCTGAATGAGCTCCTTGGCATTCTCGGCCAACTGTTCCGGTGTAAACGATACACGTCCAATAGAGTTGTGAATGATACCGTATTTATCCACTCGAAAGGCAACTTTACCTTTCTTGACATCAGAAACAGCGTCTTTGACGTCATTCGTAACGGTACCTGATTTAGGGTTTGGCATGAGGCCTCTGGGCCCCAGCACTCGTCCAATCTTACCCACCTGGGCCATAACGTCCGGCGTAGCGATCACTACGTCAAAGTCCATCCAGCCATCCTGGATCTTCTGTACATAGTCATCCAGTCCCACGTAATCTGCACCTGCCTCTTTTGCTTCTTCTTCCTTGTCCGGATTGCACAGTACAAGTACTTCCTTTGTTTTACCCGTACCATTGGGCAGTGTTACTGTTCCCCTAATTGCCTGATCCTGTTTACGTGGATCCACACTCAAGCGAATGTGAAGGTCCACCGAAGCATCGAAATTAGCCGTATTCACCTCCTTTACGAGACTCATTGCCTCCTGGAGTTCATACAGCTTGGTCTTATCGACCTTTTCTTCCGCTGCCTTTCGTTTTTTAGTTTGTTTTGCCATAATAGTTAAGGTTTTAACGTACCGTATTTACACCGGTACTCCCTTGGTTAATTAATTTCTTTTACGCCTCCCAGGGAGGAGTGCCTTTTACAGTAAGGCCCATACTTCTCGCTGTTCCCGCCACCATTCTCATACCTGACTCCACATTAAAGGCGTTCAGGTCGGCCATTTTATCTTCAGCGATAGCCTTTACCTGGTCCCATGTGACGGATCCCACCTTTTCACGGTTGGGCACACCGGAACCTTTCTTTTTCTTGGCCGCTTCCAAAAGCTGTACGGCTGCCGGAGAGGTCTTGACCACAAATTCAAAGGATTTATCCTTGAAAACGGTAATGACCACTGGCAGCAATTTACCCGGATTGTCCTGTGTCTTCGCGTTGAACCGCTTACAGAACTCCATGATATTGACACCTTTGGCACCAAGAGCAGGTCCAACGGGAGGTGCTGGATTGGCTTGACCGCCGCGCACCTGCAATTTTATAAACGTTTCGACTTCTTTTGCCATAATCTTATCTTATTAAGATTGCTTTTCAACTTGCATATAATTAAGCTCTACCTCTGTACCGCGTCCAAAAATCTTTACGATCACTTTGAGCTTCTTTTTTTCTTCATTTACCTCCTTGATATCCCCGATGAATTCCTTGAAAGGTCCATCAGTGATCTTTACGGACTCTCCGACAATGAACGGTTCGATCATCGACTCACCGGACTCCACGGACTCATCAACTTTACCAAGCATCCTGTTGGCCTCGGACTGTTGCATGGGAATAGGCTGATTCCCTCCCAGAAAATGGATCACATTGGGGATACCTGATATCGCCTGAATGATCTCACCGGTGAGCTTTTCGGGCTCCGCCTGGATCAGAATGTATCCGGGTAAAATGTTTCTCTCCAGAATCACCTTTTTACCGCTTCTGATCTTATATACTTTTTCTGAAGGCACAAGGACCTGAAGTATACAATCGTCCCAATTAGAACGCTGCACCTCGAGCTCTATGCGCTCTTTTATCTTTCTCTCCTTGCCGCTTATGACACGCAGAGAATACCATTTACTCGTTTCTGTTTGATTTGCTGTACTCATCCTAGATTATAGATTATGTTCAGCACCTGTTTAGAAACGAGATCCATAAGGAAAATAATTCCCGCAATGATAAGAGACGCTATGATTACGATATTGGTGGTAGCTATCAATTCCGACCATGTCGGCCAGGTTACTTTATTGATCAGCTCATTGTAACTTTCCTTAATGTACAACACCAAATTATCCATATAATTCCTTCTTTAAAACAGTCTCTTAATTATTCAAATTTGCAGGAGAGACAGGACTCGAACCTGCAACTTGCGGTTTTGGAGACCGCTGCTCTACCAATTGAACTACTCTCCTGTATAATAGATCGACAAATGCAGAAAATTGAGTACCCCCTTACAGGGTACCCAATTTCCGATATCTATCATCCGTGGAACGTCAAATTAGTCCAGAATTTCAGTCACCTGACCGGCACCGACTGTTCGGCCACCTTCCCTGATCGCAAATCTCAATCCTTTTTCCATTGCGATCGGGTTGATCAGTTCGACTTCCAGACTCACATTATCACCAGGCATTACCATCTCCACATTATCGGGAAGCTTCACATCGCCCGTTACGTCCGTTGTTCTGAAATAGAACTGTGGTCTGTAGCCATTGAAGAACGGCGTATGACGACCACCTTCATCTTTTCCTAACACATAAACCTCACATTTAAATTTCATGTGTGGGTTTACGGAACCTGGCTTGCAGATCACCATACCTCTTTGGATCTGATCTTTGTCGATACCTCTAAGAAGCAATCCGGCATTATCACCAGCCTCACCTCTTTCCAGGATCTTTCGGAACATCTCAACTCCGGTGATCGTAGAGGTCAATGGCTTTTCACCCGGAGGCAACATACCTACGATCTCTACAGGGTCACCAGTATTGATAACACCTCTTTCGATACGTCCTGTAGCCACAGTACCACGACCAGTAATTGAGAAAACATCCTCGATAGGCATCAAGAATGGCTTATCAATGTCTCTTGTGGGCTCGGGGATCTTCTCATCCACAGCCTTCATAAGTTCAAGAATTTTCTGAGTCGCGTCAGCATCACCCTCGAGTGCTTTAAGAGCAGATCCCTGGATGATAGCCGCGTTGTCACCATCAAATTCATACTGATCAAGAAGTTCTCTGACTTCCATTTCTACCAGTTCCAACATTTCTTCATCGTCAACGAGATCTACCTTGTTCATAAAAGTTACGATCTGAGGTACACCTACCTGACGTGCCAGAAGAATGTGCTCTCTGGTCTGAGGCATAGGACCATCGGTTGCAGCCACAACAAGAATAGCACCGTCCATCTGAGCCGCACCAGTCACCATGTTCTTCACATAGTCGGCGTGACCAGGACAGTCTACGTGCGCGTAGTGCCTGTTTTCAGTCTCATACTCAACGTGAGCAGTATTAATCGTAATACCCCTTTCTTTTTCTTCAGGAGCACCATCAATAGAATCATAATCAGCTTTCTCAGCCAGACCTGATTCACTTAAAACATAAGTGATGGCCGCTGTCAAAGTGGTCTTACCATGGTCAACGTGACCAATGGTTCCAATGTTTACGTGAGGCTTAGTCCTTGCAAAAGTTTCTTTAGCCATTTTAATTATTTTTAAACGTCACAGATGATTAAAAAATATAAGTATCTATTCAAATTTCAATATCCAAAGGACTGGAGCCAATGAAGGGATTTGAACCCCCGACCCCTTCCTTACCATGGAAGTGCTCTACCCCTGAGCTACATTGGCTTGATCCAATACTTGCATCGTCCTGAGGCAGATCGATCGTCCTTTCCATAAGACATCATCACAGCCTCGAAAATACTTTCAGGATTAAATTAGAGCGGGCGACGAGACTCGAACCCGCGACCCTCAGCTTGGAAGGCTGATGCTCTACCAACTGAGCTACGCCCGCATTTTTGATGCCCTTGCCTTAGCATGGGTGATCTACTAATCTGACACCTGGTAAGTATCAT